>CAYVPX010000080.1:0-7926 GCA_964453935.1 uncultured bacterium
TTTTACAGGGGAAGGGGTTTCTTTTACTACTTTTTTGGCTGGTTCTTTCTTTTTTTCCTTTTTAACAATTGCTTTTCCCCTGGAAGGTCCGAGACCTTTCCCATTATAAATAAAAAAAGCATTGGCACCTAAGAAAATAACAACCAAGACAATAAGAATATTGCGCCACATTAAATTTTGCTGATATATTTTTCTTGCATCTTGTTTTATCTTTTTTATGTCTTCTCCAACATATGTTTCTTGAAATATTCTTGTTTGTAATAATTTTTTTATTTTTCGATCCTTTACGCCTTCTTTTATTTTTTCACGTTCCTGCTCAACAAGGTTAACGATCTCATCATATTCTTGCTTTATTTTTTTTGCTTCTTCTAATTCTTTTTTGGTATTTTCTTTAATATTGTTTACATCCATTTTTCCTTCAAGCAGATCTTTTTTTGTTAATTTTATTTCTTCTAATAATGTGGTATATTTTTTAAAGAAGCTTTTCATACCATTTAACATCATATCGTATTTCCCTTCAAGAGGTTTTAACTTAGTAAAATATTTATTAATTGTACCAAAACGAGTGGAGATCTCTTCTTTCATCTTATTGAAACTATTAATCAACTTTACTGTTTCATCCTTTAAATTTTCTACTCGCTCTTTTAAAATTTTCTGTTGTTTGGAAAGTGTTGCTATTTCAGGAGCCACAACATTATCAAGTGAAACATTAGAAACTTGCT
Source organism: uncultured bacterium (assembly GCA_964453935.1). Taxonomy (GTDB): domain Bacteria; phylum AUK180; class AUK180; order AUK180; family AUK180; genus AUK180. The sequence goes on from CAYVPX010000080.1 coordinate 723, forward strand.
GTGCTGCAGGAGCAGGCTGGGGTTTTGAAGCAGCAACCGGCGCGGATTTTTTATTATCAAATCCCAAAATAGAATCAATATCATCATCTTTGGGTAATTCGCTTTTAATATCAAAATTTTTATCTTGGGAATTACTATCAATAACTGTTTTATTACCAAGCTTTGTATCTTCAGATGAAGCTATAGGATAATACTTTTCAAGTGCAAGTTCAATTGAATGCTGGGAAGAAATTAAAGGATCTACTTTAAATCCGGTAATAGATTTTATTTGTTCTTTTAAATCTTCATCAAATGGATCCTCCATGACAACTGAAAGATTGTTGGAAAATTTGTCAACAGGTAACACTCTATTTTTTCTACAAAAATCCCCGGGAAGAAGATTAACTATATTGTCTTGGATTACAAAATTTTTCAAATCAATAGTAGAAACACCAAATTTATCTGTTAATATCTTCAATAACATATCTTCCGATATGGCACCCATTTCCACTAATATCGAACCGATTCTTTTACCGGTTTCTGACTGGATTTTGAGGGATTTGTTCAATTGATCTCTCGAAATAAGACCATTTACCAACAATAATTCTCCTAATTTTATAGCCATAACTAACTCCCTAATTTATATCTATTTTTCTTTCATTGAATATCTTTTGCATATATGCAATAAAGGCATTTTGACCCAATGAAACCTGCTCTAAAAGTTCCGAATAATAGTTCGTTAAATGATGATACTTCAACAATCTATTTATCTCCCTTGATGCTATTTGATGCGATTCATCAGTTTTATGCAATAAAAATAAGTAATATAATGAATTAATTATTTCATTCTTGATCTCATAAATCTGTGAAACCTTTTTTAAAACACTTTTATACAATTTATCCGGTTCCTGTGGTATTAATAATGTTTCTATATAACACTTTAAACTTTCATCATATACTTCCCTTTGAAAAAATATATCACCTAATTTTATAAGATTTGACCTTGTAGGATTTTCCAAAATATACTTTTTATAAAATTCAATCTCATTTTCAGAAAAATTTTTAAATTGTTCTTTTTGTAAATTCTTTATCCTTAGAGATATAAAATCTCTTAACGATTCATGAAAATCAGTAAATTGTGATTCATTTAAATTTTCAACAACATCATAAAATTTAATAAAAATTTTAAAGGATAACGAGGAAAAAATATTAAAAAATGATATTAATGTCTCATGTTCGGGAGGAATGATAGAAAATATCATCTTCATTTTATTGAAATATTGATCATTTTTTTCTGAATTTTCATATATTTTCATGAAATTGTCATAAAATACTTTTTTACTGACGCCCTTAGGTAATTTTTTATTATTCAAAATATATTTTTCTACAAGTTCAAAAATACCTTTATCTTGTAAATAATAATCCTCATATAAATTCATTTCTAAAACATCTGGTTTTTTTTTTCTTATCATATTAACAATTATTACTATGATAATAATAAGGACAATTGCGATAATAATTATTTCGCTGATAAAAAATCCTCTATAAAATGTGTATTATATTTACCCTTTTTAAATGCTTTTGTATTGATAATTTCCTTTAAAAATGTAATATTCGTTTTAATGCCGTCAATAAAAAACTCATCCAATGCACGGTTCAATCTTCTAATAGTTTGGTCTCTGTTTTCTCCTCTCACGATAAGTTTTGCTATCATTGAATCATAATATGGGGGAATCTTATAACCTGGGAAAATAAATGTGTCAATACGGACGCCAAAGCCACCGGGGAAATGAACATTTTTAATCAAACCGGGAGACGGCATAAAATCATTATTAGGATCTTCCGCATTGATCCTAACTTCAATTACATGTCCCGAAAAGCGAACATCTTCCTGCCTAATTTTCAGCTTTTCACCATTTGCACTTTTTATTTGTTTTGACAATAGGTCTATACCTGTACGTTCTTCACTTACCGTATGCTCAACTTGTATTCTGGTATTCATTTCCATGAAATAATAATTTAAATCTTTATCAACAATAAATTCTATTGTACCTGCACTATTGTATTTAATGCTTTTCCCGGCTTTTAAAGCAACATTTAATATTTTTTTTCTCTTTTCATCACTCAATATAGGTGATGGAGATTCTTCGATCATTTTCTGGTGCTTTCTTTGAATTGAACAATCCCTCTCACCGAGATGTATGAGATTTCCATAATTATCTCCTAATATCTGTACCTCAATATGATGAGGATTCTCTATGTATTTTTCCACATATACCGATTCATCTTTAAATGAATTTCTCGCCTCATTTTTTGCTATATTGTAATTTTTTTCCAACTCGGCATCGGTCCGGACAATACGCATACCTTTGCCGCCGCCGCCGGAAGATGCTTTAATAATAACAGGGTATTTAATATTGTTTACCACTTTTTGTAATTCCTTAAATGTTTCAACATTGCCTGAACTTCCTGGAACTATTGGGACATTAGCCTTTTTCATGGTTTTTCTTGCCTGCGACTTATTACCCATCAAACCGATAATTTTATATGAAGGTCCAATAAATATTATATTGCTATCTTTACATATCTTTGCAAATTCCTCACTTTCAGCAAGGAATCCATAACCCGGATGTATAGCGTTAGCACCTGACAATTCTGCAACGGTAAGTATGGCTGGAATCTTTAAATAACTTTCAATGGGGGGAGGTGGACCAATACACATTGATTCATCGGCAAAAGCCACATGGGATGATTTTTCATCAGCTGTGGAAAAAATAGCTACCGTAGGAATAAGTAGCTCTTTTGCGCTTCTAATGATCCTTAGGGCAATTTCCCCTCGGTTGGCTACTAATATTTTCTTAATTTTCTCCATTACTCAAATCCGTCAATTTTCATTGTAGTATATTCTTGTAAAAGATTAGCATATTCAGGCCAAAGTATCCTGCTCTTTATTAATTTTCTAATAATATTTTGGATCTTTCCATACGTATGTGTCTCTTCCAAATTTTTAAAACCTATCTCGATCTGCTTATTAATCTCAACAAAGAATAAATATTGAATAACATTTGACAATCCCGGAGGTGCATCTCTATTCTTGTCTATGAAAAGATTGACAACATCTACCTTTGGTATCTTTTCGGTAGGAATTTTTTTTGACTTTGCAATTTCCCTTAATTGCTGCATGAATTCCTGTGAATCAGTCCAATCTTTTGTTAATATCATACCAACATCAAGATCATATTCAATATCTCCCGAACCGGTAGTATTATGCATTGTGGGTCTTTCATAGCTCTGCTTTTCATCAAGTTTACAGCCTTCCCTATCAAGAGAAGAAATAGCCCAAATAGGACAATTTAAACTTAGTGAAAGTTCGGAAAGCCCTGAAGAAATACGATTGATCCTTGTCTGAGGATCCGTAATATGTGATTCAAGTGGCATTTTTTGCAAATAATCTACAATAATAACTATATCATCGGTTTCAAATTCATGCATAACATTATAAGCGTGCGATTCTATTCTTTCAAAATTATCCTTTTGCCCGCCTTCAATAAGAAAAACATAATTCATATATGCTTCGGTTGAACGCCAACCCTTTGAAAACTTATTTTTTATGATCTTATCTTCCATTATATTTCTTGTCTGTAAAACCGTAGGATTTATTAAACTCTCTTTTGAAAGAATTCTCAATGTTAAAACCCTTTGCGTTTGTTCCCATGAATAATAAAGTATGGGTATCTTATTTTGTGCTGCAATATGTGTAGCTAATGCTAAAGAAAAATTGGTCTTTCCCCTTCGTGGAGCACCTGCCAACCCATAGTAGAAGCCTTTTCTCAAACCGGATAATACTTTATTTAACGTTTTATACGGGTTTACTGAAAATCCCATTGTACCATCTGCTATATCTTCTTTCCTATTTCTGATCTCATTTTCTAATTCATATAAGTTGTATTTCATTGGAAGTATTACTTCATGGAACTGCATCTTCTGTAGTGATATCAATTGATGCCCAAGTTTACTTGAAAAATCTGCAACATCTGTTTTATTGGGATCCACCGACGTTAAATATTCATCTATTTTATCTTTTACTTCTCTTAATTTATCTTTTCCCGCACGCATTTTCAAGATCTCAATATATGCGATCATTTGAGAAAGCTGCGGGGTTTCCAATTGCTTCAATTGTTTGTAGAACTTCTGCATTTCAATTGAATAATAATTCCTTGATATTAATTCTGTTTTTATAGATTCATAATCTATTACCGCATCCTCTCTGTTACTATCAAAAAATTCAAATATCACATTACAAACTAATCTCGCTAATTTAGATCTGAACAAAAAGGGTTTAAATCCCTTCTCAATAGCAGTTGAAATTAAGAATCTATCCTGTAAAAATCCGGCTAATATCTTCAATTCTTCCTCTTCAAAAGATTGCGTTTCCTCTGGTGCTGAAAGGTCCTCAGCCTCTTCTGATAGTATAGATTTTTTTTCTTTTTTAAGTTTAGGAGCGTCTTCTGATTTCTGCTCGTCTTTTTTCTCTACATTCTTTGCTCCTGCATCATCTTTAATAAATTCTGCAAATAGCTCTTCAGGGTTTATTTTTTTCTTTTTATTTTCGTCTTCCATAATTGCTCTCCCTATACCTTTTCCATTTCAAAAAGAGGTTGGCCGAATTCGACGCCTTCTCCGTCTTTTGCCAAGATCTTTATTATTTTTCCACTAATTCCTGCTTTGATCTCATTAAATATTTTCATTGCTTCAATAATGCAAACAACGGTATCTTCGTTAATAACATCACCCTCTTTAACATAAGCCGGCGAATCAGGCGAAGGTTTCCTATAAAATGTCCCGGGCATATTGGATTTTATGAAAACTGAATCATTTTTTTTCGTTTCCGGTTCAGTCGTTTTATTAACAGATGAGTTTTCTATTACCGTAGTTACACTATTTTTAGAGACAACATCTCTAACAATCTTTATCTTTGCACCGTTCTCCTCAAATTCCATCTCTTTAACATCGGAATTTTCAAGCATTTTAATTATCTTTTTAATCTCATCTATCTTCATAAGTCACCTCTATACCCTTTCCTTATAGGAATTGTTCCTTGTATCCACTCTTATGATATCATTTTCATTAACAAAAAGCGGTACATTCACAACAAGACCCGTTTCTAGCGTTGCCGGTTTACTGCCTCCTGATACTGTATTCCCTTTCACACCCGGTTGTGTTTCTGCAACTTTTAAATTAACAGTTATTGGAGGCTCAAGTAAAATAATCTCATTCTCATGGAAATATGCCGTTATCTCTATTCCTTCCACAATATAATTTCTAACATCTCCAACTCTTTCAGTGGGGATCTCATACTGTTCATAGGTTTCCGTATCCATAAAAACATAATTATCACCATTCATATATGAATATTCAAGGGGTTTACGTTCCACTGTAACATCCACTACCTTTTCACCCCCTCTGAATGTTTTTTCAATAACTGCACCAGTAAGCAGATTTTTTAATTTTGATCTTACAAAGGATCCGCCTTTGCCCGGTTTAACATGAAGAAATTCCACTATGGTATACAGTACATTGTTCATTTTAATTATCATTCCATTCTTAAAATCGTTACTTGTTGTCATTTACACTCCTAAAATAATTTTATAATATTCTAATATCTCTTTTCAAACCACTGGTCAAATGCACCGGTCCTGAATTTGTCAAGTAAATATCATCTTCTATCCTAACGCCAAATTTATTTTCAAGATAGATTCCTGGTTCATCTGTGAAAGTCATACCCTCTTGCAATCTACCTCTTTTCATTCTGGATGATAAGAAAGGATTTTCATGAATTTCAAGTCCTATTCCATGACCCAAACTATGAATAAAATTTTTACCATAACCGGCTTTTTCAATTTCTTTTCTGGCAATGGCATCCACAGATCTTAATGTCATACCTACCTTTACCTTATCCATAACCTTTTGGTTTGCACGTAAAACGGTTAAATAGACCTTTTTCATTAATTCACTTGGCTCGCCGAGAAAAAAAGTTCTGGTAATATCCGAGGTATAATGTTCATAATTAACGCCAAAATCAATAAGAATGATTTCTTTATCCCTGCACTTAACATTATTTTGCGGCACGCCATGTGGTAAGGATGTACGTTTTCCGAATAATACAATTGTTTCAAAACCCGGTCCGAGGCCTCCGAATTTTTTCATTTGATATTCCAATTCGCTGGCAACATCCATTTCTGAAACACCGGGTCTAATGCTCTCCAAAGTTTTATTAAACGCCTTTTCGCTAATATCAACAGCTTTTGATATGAGTGCAACTTCACTTTCGTCCTTGATCATCCTTAATGGATTTAATATTGCAGGGTGTACTTTTAGTTTGACACCTTTTAATGCTTTCTTAATATTTTTGAAACTACTGTAGCTTATTCTACTCCCGTCAACAAGGACTTCATCAACACCGTCTTTTTTAAAATACTCAACAATATCGCTAAAAATATCCTTATAAGACTCAATGAGTATAACTTTTGCTGAATCAATCTGTTCCTTAGCTGCTTCAATATATCTTGCATCAATAAAAAAATATGCATGTTTAGTTGTAATTATCAATATACCGTCTTGATCTTCACTTGAACTAAAACCGGTAAGATAGGTTCTCGCTACATTATGATAAAAGAAAAAACCCTTGTTAGAGTATAAGTCCCTTAATTTTTTAATTCTATTTTTATAAAATTCCATCACTTTCCTCCTTGCTCACAAGATATTTAATAATTGGTAATAAACTACTCCCCAAAACAAATGCTTCCGCTTGAACAAAGATAAAGCCTACATTAACCTTGTATGCGAAAAGCTTACCAGTTTCAAATCCAAGTTCCATTTCAGCCAAATTCGAAGTTCCAATAAGTATTGAAAGGGTTTCTAATTTTTTTAATATCTCTGCTACATCTGCCGAAAATTCATTAATATTAAAAGTAGGTTCGTCGGGTTTTCCAGAAATCAATAATCCATCGGTGCTTACAATGAAAACTCCATTGATTCCTTCAAAGTCCCAAATATAATTTAAAAACTCATCAATTGATGTAATGGGTTTCCGCACTTTATTTGCAAGATAAACAGGAATAACCTGTTGCCCCATATCAGATCGTACTTTTTCTGTATTTTCCCCTTTAGGCAGTGTTTCATCAACAGTTTCTTCAATCTCTTCTTCTACCTCCGGCTCGGCTTC
>CAYVPX010000081.1:0-7887 GCA_964453935.1 uncultured bacterium
AAAAGTTTTTTTTCAATTTTTTCTAAGATATTCACTTGTGATTCAAACATAAGAGTACCTATGTTTAAAATAATAAATACTTTTAATGCTATTATACCCGCTAAATATGAAAATTTAATTCCACAAGAGATACCTACGCAATTTTCAATTGCTCTGGGTGACTTCGTCACTTTTGACTTTTAACTGATTTATAAAATTCTTCGGGACTTCGTTCCTCTGAATGACTTTATAAATGTTTTTCTTATATCTGAATCACAAAAGATATTCACACTCATTTTATTTAAATAGAAACAATTTTTAATTTCCGTTAAATAAATTGGGGGAATAATATAAGAAAATAAAAAACCTTTATAGGTAATTTTTTATCTTGGCAACGATTACTGATTTTGGCACGGCTCCAATGATCTGATCAACCATTTGACCGTCCTTAAAGATCATGATCGTAGGGATACTCATAATCCCAAATTGTGCAGCAACACCACGATTTTCATCTACATTTAATTTGCCAACCTTTACTTGGCCTGCATATTCTTCTGCAATTTGTTCAATTATGGGGGAAACCATTCTACATGGTACACACCAAACCGCCCAAAAATCAATTATCGCTACACCTTTATGACCACCTATTTCTTCCTGAAAATTTTCATCTTTTAATATGATCTCACTCATCATAATTCTCCTCTATATACTTTTGAAGGTTGAATGCCGCAGAAGCTCCGTCTCCAACCGCTGTGGATACTTGATATAAGGATTTTCTTATAACATCGCCAGCAGCATAAACACTATCAATATTTGTTTTTAAGTTCTTATCAACTTCAATATATCCCCTACTGTCCAGAGCTATATCCAGCTTTGAATTTTTTATGAATTCTGTATTTGGGGTAGTTCCAACAAAGATAAAAATACCATTCACCTCTAATTCCCTGATCTCTTCTGTAATCTTATCTTTATATATCATTTTTGAAACCTTTTGATCGCCCACGATCTCCTGCGGCAACCCGTTATAAATGAATTCTATTTTTTCTTGTTTTCTTGCCCTTTCCTGAATGGTTTTATTTGCTCTTAATTTATCACGTCTGTGCATTACATAAACCTTACTTGCATGCTTTGTAAGATAGATTGCTTCCTCAATGGCAGTGTCTCCTCCACCAACTACCAGTACGGGCATATCTTTAAAAAACGGACCGTCACATGTGGCACAATAGCTGATCCCTCTTCCTGTAAATTTCTGTTCTCCCGGAATACCAAGTTTCCTTGGCGATGCGCCAGTAGCAAAAATAATACCTTTTGTCTTGATCTCTTCTCCCCAGGTTTTTACCAAAAATTTTTTATCTTTTTGTTCCATATCCGTAACTTCATCCATCATTATTTGCGTATTGAAACCCTCAACCTGTTTTTTCATGTTCTCTGCTAATTCGGCTGTTGAAACACCTTTTGGGAAACCGGGATAGTTCTCGATCCATTCAGATAATGCAATTTGCCCGCCGATTATGGCTTTTTCAATTAGAAGGGTATCTAAAAGACCACGGCTTGTATATAGGGCAGACGTAAGTCCGGCAGGACCACCGCCAATTATTACAACATCCTTTTCTATCATTTCTTCTGCTCCTTTTTTGTTCTAAGTCCTAATTTTTTAATATAATATTTAACCTTAATATCCAATCTTGGATCATAGCCGATAACTTTATCAAGTATTTCTCCCTTTGGCGAGACTATAAAGATGGTCGGTATAGCTCTAACAGGACCGAAATAATTATATATATCCTTATTTGCAAAACCAATGTGATAGTTTATTCTTTTTGCTTTTGAAAAAGATCTCAATTCTTTATTTGATATTTTTCGATCAAGAGAGACCCCGAAAATTGTAACATAATCACCTAATTTTTTTTCAATGTCAATAAGTTTAGGAATGGTCATTCTGCATGGAGGACACCAAGTCGCCCAGAAATCAACCAGAATTATCTTATTTGTAACTTCTGATAATTGAATTGTTTTTCCTTTAATGGTTTTTAAGTTCAAGTTGTTATATTTTGGTTTTTGTTTCACATTTGCACCGGAAAATACTCCAACAATGATAAATAAAGAAATAAGAATAATAATTAAGCTATTTTTTTTCAACATAATCTACCAACTCCTTTAAGATATTACAAAGTTTCATATCCTTGACACAGTAAAATCTTTTATGCCCTTCGAGCTTTTTTTCAATAAGGTCCATATAAATGAATTTTTTAATGATCTGTGACACCAACGATTGTGAAATACCTGTCTTTTTAACAACTTCGTTAACACAACCTTCGTTCTTTATCAAAGCCAAAAGAACTTTGAATCTATTTTCATTCCCAATAAGCTTTAAAATTTCTACTGCCTTGTCATGCATGGTCATCTCCATAATTTTATGATATTATAATATTTTAAATCTTTTTTGTCAAGTGTTTTCTGATATTTTTTTCTATACTCAATACTTTTCACCCAATACTGAACACTGCTTTCCACATCGCCACTTCACAACTCATAGCAATTTACCACTCACATCAACTAAGTGCCAAACAATAACAGCTGTTAAAAAAAAAAACGAAAAATCTGTTCAAAAATTCAAAGAAATATGCTTGACTATGGATAAACATTTGAAAAAAAATCCTGAATATTGTAGAATATATATGTTAAAATGGTGAAATTATGAATAGAGTTCTCATTGCTGTAATGAAAAGACCGAAAGACCTTGATATTTTACTAAAAGAAAAGTGGTATAGAATACCAAAAAAATATGCACCAAAAAGGGAATATGATATTATTGCCTTTTATCAGCCCGCAAGCTTTAAAGAGAGAGGTAAAAGGATTGAATATTACGGCATAGTCAGATCAACTCGATTATGTAAAAGAAAAGAGCTTATAAACGACGGAATTAACCCGGATAAGATTTACTACAAAGTGATTTTCTCGAGGATAATAAGGTTAAGGCATCCCATTCTAAATGAAAATAAATTGAGGGTTTCTTTTAAATATACAACATTCGGCAACCTTTATTCGAGTAAAAATTTGGGGGAACTCTTTGATATTCCGGATATAGAAGGGAAAATTGAACGTATTCTACAGGAATTAAAACTTGATTATAGCCGTGAATATGTAGTTAAAACTCATCTGGGAAAAATCTACCGTCTTGATTTTTGTATATTCATTGAGGGAGAAAAGATAGATCTTGAATGTGACGGGGAAAAATGGCACTCTTTAAAAATGCAAAGGATCATTGACGCTAAAAGAGATGAGGAATTAAGAGATATGGGATTCAAAATTCTTCGTTTAAAAGAGAGTGAAATTGTAAATGACATTGATCTGTGTAAGAAAAAAATAAATAAAACTTTTAGTAAAACATAGTATGGAAAATTTATTAGGCGCACATGTCTCAATTGCAGGTGGTATTGATAATGCTCCTGACAGAGCAAAAGAATTAGGTTGCAATACTATGCAGATATTTTCAAGAAATCAGAGGATGTGGAAAGCAAAACCCTTATTGAAAGAAAAGGTAATAACCTTTAAAAGAAAAATTAATGATTATAAAATTCAAAAAATCTCTATTCATGCATCTTATTTAATAAACCTTGCAACCAATATAGAAGAAAAATTACAAAAATCCCTTAATGCTATGGAAGATGAACTGTTAAGAGGGGATATTTTAGAGGTACCATATTTTGTCATTCACCCGGGAAGCGCAATTGGTATAAGTGAAAAAGAAGGACTTGACAATATTATAAAAAATATATCTTTTATCCTTGGAAAGATCGATCCTAAAATAAAAATATTATTTGAAACAACGGCAGGGCAAGGTAATAATTTGGGCTACACCTTTGAGCAGCTTGCATATTTGTTAAAAAATATCGGTTCTCACAATATTGGTATATGCTTTGACACTTGTCATGTTTTTTCCGCAGGATATGATCTAAAAGATCAGTATGACAAGGTTTTTGAGCAATTTAATGCTATCATTGGTTTGGAAAAATTATTTGTTTTTCATATAAATGATAGTAAAACCGAGTTTGCTTCAAGGAAAGATCGTCACGAAAATATTGGTAAAGGTTCAATTGGATTAGAATTTTTTAATAAACTTGTTAATGATAAAAGGTTTAAAAATATTCCAATGATCCTTGAAACCCCTGGCGGTGATGAATTCTACAAAAATAATTTGAAATTATTACGGAGGTTTATAAATGGCTAAAAGAGATGTTTGGTCTTCTAGAAGTGCTTTTGTCCTTGCAGCGATTGGTTCTGCTGTGGGACTTGGGAATGTTTGGAGATTTCCCTATATTGCATATAAATATGGTGGCGGCGCATTTTTAATTCCATATTTTGTTGCACTTATTGTAGCTGGTATTCCCCTTTTAATTTTGGAATATTATCTGGGGCAATCCACACAGAAAGGTGCTCCGCAGGCACTTGCCAAGATAGGCAAAAATTGGGAGATACTTGGTTGGTTCGCCATATTTGTTGGATTTATGATAGTAACCTACTATTCTGTTATTATGGGCTGGGCATTTGCATATTTAGGTAAAACAATGTCCATTGGATCAATTTCAAGTTTTGATACCTTCTTTTATAAGGATTTTCTGCATTTATCTAAAAATATTGTACATATTGGCGGAATAAACCTTCCCATTTTTATTGGTCTGATATTAACCTGGATCTCCATGATTTTTATCATATTCAAAGGTACTAAATCTGTTGGGAAAGTTGTTGCAATTACCGTACCCCTACCATTCTTAATATTGGTTATCTTTGCTATCCGCGGTATATTGCTTCATGGTGCATCAAAAGGTTTAAATCTATTCTTGACCCCGGACTTTCATGCACTCTTGAAACCAGCAACTTGGTTAGCGGCATTTGGGCAGATCTTTTTTTCTTTATCCATTGGTTTCGGCGTAATGATCGCTTATGCAAGTTTTAAACCACGGCGAAGTGATATCGTTAATAATGCTTTTATTACGGGATTAATTAATAGCTTTACATCTTATATTGCCGGTTTCGCTGTTTTTTCCGCTTTAGGTTTCTTGGCATTAAAGAACAATGTTCCGGTGGCTAGTGTTGTAAAATCAGGACCTGGGCTTGCATTTGTAGTATTTCCCGAAATAATTAAAATGCTGCCGTTTGCTAAATTTTTCTTTGTTTTATTTTTCTTAATGCTTTTAACATTAGGCATTGACTCTGCTTTCTCTCTTGTTGAAGCATTTATCACCGGAATAAGCGATAAATTAAAATGGACAAAGGTTACTATAATTTCTATTTTCTCCACATTAGGTTTCATTTTAGGTATTATTTATACGACAAACAGCGGTTTGTATTGGCTTGATATTGTAGATTATTTTTTGTCACAATACGGATTAATTATCGTTGGTTTATTAGAAGCAGTTGCATTGGGTTGGTTTTACAATATAGAGAAAGCACGTATGGAAATTAATGAGATCTCTGAGATAAAAATCGGAAAATGGTGGAATATTACTATACAAATAGTTATTCCTATAATCCTTTTCGCTTTGCTTGTTTCAAATACATTTACAGTTCTTGTACATGGTTATGGTGGTTACCCAAAATGGATTTTAATAATAATTGGCCCCGGCTTGTTGATTTTAGGTTTAATTTTCGGTATAATAATGAAAGCAATTAGGAGTAAGTAATATGAACCTTTCTGCAATAATAACAATGATAGTTGTTTTTCTAATTTTTATTGTTGGATTATGGTATTGTTTTAAAAAAGTAAAACGAACATCAGAAAAAAATTATGGTTCATATTCGGGAGATGAAGATGAAAAAATTGAGTAGCATATCTATTTTTGCAATGTTAATTTTTGTTTTTGGTTTATTATCATGTAATATGAAAGCCAATACTACTTTTCCAAATACGGAAGATAATCAAATAATGATCACAAAAATAAGTATTTCCGATAAAAATGGAAACGGCAGCGGAAATATTATAAGAGCAAATACCGTAATGGTCTCCATTGAGGTTGCAAATTATGATAATACCTACAGCACTACTTTCAATGTAAAAGAGAATACAGGGACATTTTCTAATATAACAAAAAATAGTGCAATTTGGACTGCACCCTATAAGGGCGGTACTTACCATATTAATGTCTATGCAACTGATAATAAAAATACCTCCACGGGAATTTGTACTATTAATGTTCAAAATCATTTACCTCAAATAACGAATAAATCGGTCTTTTTGACAAGCACTTCAGCAGGGAATTCTGTAACCGTGTATGCCAGTGATCCGGACACTGAACCAGCAACAACACTTACCGTAAATGTTATTCCAAATACAGGAGCTATTACTCCTGTTTCACAAACAATAAATAATAGCGGAACATTAACATTCGCCTGGGATCCAACAAATGTGGTAAGTAGTCAAACCATTAACCTGACAATTTATGCAGTTGATGATAATCCAAATACCTCCACAGATACAATATCTTTTTATTATAATAAACCCTAATAATGAACTTCTGTGATTTTATTTCATCCTTTTTTTACACGGGAAAGGTAAAATATGCTCCGGGAACATTTACATCCTTTATTACCGCCATTCTTATTACAATCTTTGCATTGATATTTAAGTTTCCCGCTTCATATTATCTTTATATTGCGCTCTTTCTTATCGTTATCGGTGTTGTTTGTTCACATATTTCTGAAAAGACATCAGGGAAAACAGACCCTGGATGGATAACCATAGATGAAGCAGCCGGAATGTTCATTGCAGTTACATTTTTAAATTTCAATTCATTACCGGAAATACAAATAATTGTTTTTATTGCTCTGTCGTTTGCATTTTTCAGGTTTTTTGATATTTATAAACCTTTTCCCATTAGACAATTACAAAAATTGCCAGGTGGTGTGGGAATAATGATTGATGATATAATAGCCGGGATTTTCGCAAATCTTGTGGCAAGGGTGTTTTTTTATCTCATATTTAAAATAAAAATATGAATACTAAAAGGATTCTTTTAATTTTTTTATTAACGATCTTAAATGTGAATTTTATTTTTGCAAAGGATTTTCATGATAGAATTATTGATAAAATACCTAGTGATACAGGTTTTCGTTTGACCCAAATTCCGGAATTCTATAAAAACAATCCAAATAAGAACTTTGAGAAATATGGGTTAATTTATCCCACAGCACTTGTAGTAAGTGAGAAAAAAGATGGCTATTATTTTGCCTTGGCCATTGAGAAATCCCCTAAATATATAAAAATTACAAAAAGAAAACTTTTTAAATTACTTGTTGATTTTATGCCCGGACTCCATGTTCAGGATGATGTTTTTTTAAAACCTATTACAGAAAGATTGAAATATGTAAAAAAACATACAAATTTCAAAACCCTCCATGAATTATATAGATATGTTGCTCTTAGGATAGATAAGGAACATGAACAGGATTTTTTTATTTTCGAACATTCCATCTTTTTTATAGATTTAATTTTGGACGGTTTTCATGTTTTTATTTCTAAAACTGCTTGGAATTTTTATAATAATATTGAAAAAAAATCATCTTATGCTTATTTTAAATATACGCTTAACATTATCTCTGTATATAAAATGTTCAATCCCTATCCTATCCACGGGAAAAAAGCGCCTCTTCTGCGTGCCTTGGATATGTTCGCCGAGGATTGGGAAAAGAGTTTTTTTCTGTACTATGAAGATGATTTTCCAGAAAAGAGCACTAAGTAAAGAACATTTTATAATAAATACTGTATACTAAAAAATTCATTATTTAAAGGTTCAATATTCAGAAATTCCAAAGAGACGAAACCCAAATTGAGAATTGGATTAAGGCCATTGTTAATTGTGAAGTAATTTTTTTAGGTTCAATAAGAGGCGTTTTTCCACAATTAAACTC
>CAYVPX010000082.1:0-7866 GCA_964453935.1 uncultured bacterium
CTCTGCATTTTGTTTTAATTCTGACAAAATTTCATCTGATAAGGTATCGGAAAATGTAATATCCGTTGGATTTTCTTCATATGAATAATCGGACTTATCAACCCTTTTATGCGTTTTCTCTTTTGTTCTACTTCCTTTGACCTCAGCAAGGAGAGAAATTTGGATCTTTTGTTCCAATGGATTAAAAATAATTATGGTCCCTTCAATTTCATCACCTTCTTTATACTTATCTTGCCAATTTTCCCCCTCATTCTTTGGTATATTTGACACATGTAAAAAGGCATCAATATCTTCATTAATGCTGACAAATGCTCCGGCTTCAATGATCTTAACTATCTTACCTTTGACCTTATCACCAACACTATATTCTTCACCCAGGGTATCCCAAGGATTTGGTAATATTTGCTTAACGCCAAAATCAATTTGTTTCCTTTGGGTATTTATATTTAGTATTTTTGCTTCAACATATTCACCTTCTTTTAATAATTGTTTGGCATTTTTTACCTTATTGCTCCATGAAATATCTTCTACTTTAAGTAATCCTGTAACACCAGGTTCTAATTCAATAAAAGCTCTATAATTTTGTAGCTTAACGATCTTTCCCTTAATAATGTCACCTACATTGTATTTTGAAATAATATAATCCTTAATAGAGGCAATAATTTTTCTTGTATCTCTGTCAATTTGAATTATTTTACCTTTTAAGGTTTCTCCGATCTTAACAATATCCTCTGAATTTTTTGCAACCCGCGCAAAGGGAATTTCACTATTGGGGATTAATGCTCTAAAATTATTTTTTAATGTAATAATAGCTCCAAAATCAAAAATCCTGTACACTTCACCTTCAACAACATCTCCAACCTTATAGAATTCACCAACATTTTCCCAGAAATCATCTTCCAGATCCTTTACACTTAGCCAAATTTCCTTTTTCTCTTTGTCAAAATCAATTATTACTGTTTTGATAGTATCCCCTATTTTCACCACTTCTATGGGATTTTGGTATCTATCCCAAGAAACATTTTCAAATTTTAATTTTCCCTTTATTCCGTCTTTGATGATTATGAAACATTTTTCCTTCCTATCTATTCGAACAGCCTTACCTTCGAAAAGAACGCCTATATCAATTTTTTCCATAAATTCTTTTCTTTTCTTTTCAATTTCGTCATTTTTAAATGCCTTTTCAGATGCAATTATTTCATGATATCTTGAATTTATATGAACTATTTTAGCGGGTATTTTTAACCCTATCAAGCTCTCGTTTTCTGCTTTTGTCTCATAAGATATGTCATATTTAGAAACGATAACATCAAAATCAAGATATTTACCCAAATATGCAGGATAACTTTTTTCTACTCTTTTAGTGGGATCTTTTCTGTCTTTTCCGAAAAATTTATGCTCAATCTCTTTCTCTATGGTAACTAATATTGGTGATTTATTATCAAAAGCCTCTTCAATTTTCTTCCAATTATTTCTCTTATCGGCTTTTTCTTTTGATAAATACAAAATACCTTTTCTTGCATAGTCAACAACAACATTGATAATATCACCTCTTTTAAGGTGTTTTAATTCTTTCTCAGTAAATTCGCTTATTGGAATAAACCCATCATGCTTGAAAGGTGTTTCTACTATTACATAACCTTCGTCATTAACTCCAAAGAATTTCGTTTCAATTAATGTGCCTTTTCTGGGTCCGGTTTCCCTAAATTCAGTCATTTCCTACCTCCGTTTTTAACCTCATAACCATATTATATAAATATTCGGACAATAATTTACTGTCTTTCATATTGTTTACTACATTTTTAATTTCGGAATAAGTATATATTCTTCCTACAATCATTCTCACTGGATATCTAAACCTTTTTTTCCCTTTTTTGGGAAACATATTAAAAAACCCATCTATATAAACAGGTAATACATTACATTTTGTTTTTCTTATTAGAAATGCCGCTCCATTTTTAAAGGGTTGAACATTTCCGTTTAACGTTCTTGTTCCTTCTGGAAAGATCAAGAGCGCATTATTGTTATTCAAAATAGATATAGCTTTCTTTATACTTTCAATATCTCTTCCACCTCTATTTACAGGAAAAGCATTGAGCCATCTTATGAGAGTTGATAAGATAGGTATTTCAAAAAGTTCTTTTTTTGCAAAGGAGTTAAGGGGAAAATTATGGAGGAACGAACCTATGACAGGCGGATCAAATAAACTCTGATGATTTGAGATCACCAGAACCTTTTGTCCATGGGGTTTGCCGTACAAAAAAACCAACCTAAATCTTAACAAAATCCTGACAAAGAGCCTTATTAACAAAGTAGTAAATTGATAAAAACAATATCTCAATTTCATTATTATACCTTTATTATGACTTAAAATCAAGTTATTTTAATAAAATTTATTATTTTATCCACCACTTCTTCTAAGGTTAAATTGGTGGTGTCAATTTCTATGGCATCATCTGCTTTTTTTAATGGACCGTAGTTCCTATTCATATCTTTATCATCCCTTGATTTAATTTTTTCAATAATGGCTTGCAAGGTGAAGGATTTCCCCATTTTTTCATAATCTTTCATTCTCCTTTTTGCCCTTTCCCCAATAGAAGCAGTCAGGTAAAACTTAAAGTTTGCATTGGGAAATACTAATGTCTGAATATCTCTACCCTCAAGAATACCACCATTTACATTTCCCATTTCTCTTAATTTTACATTTATTACTTTTCTTATATTATCCATTCCTGCGATCAGCGAAACCAATTTTGAGATCTCAGGTGTCCTTATATCTTTTGAAACATCATTACCATTTAAAATAACAGAATCTGAGTTATCATCTTTTAAGAAGCGGATTTTCATATCCCTTGCAAAATTTTCTAAACACAAATCCTCACAATTCGGATTATCTTTTTTATAAAGTGCAACACATCTGTAAAATGCACCCGTATCAATATAGGGAATATTCAAGCGATCAGATAGGATCTTTGCAATTGTGGATTTTCCGCTGCCCGCCGGTCCGTCAATGGCGATTACAATCTTTTTAATAACCCCACCTCCTTTTCAGTCAAAAATCTAAATGCGCCCTTTTTTAGTCCTCTTATCTTTATAGGTCCCACTTGTGTTCTTTTTAGTGAAATAATCGGCCTATGTATTTGCTCAAATGCCCGGCGAATTATCCTGTTCTCCCCGGAATAAATAGTTATTTTCAAGATCATATTGGATTTTAACGGGTGAACCTCATTTATTCCACATGTGAATTTTATCTTTTTTCTGTCAATTTCAAAATAAACACCGTTTTTTAATGATTGGAAGTGCTTATCCTGCAATTGATTTTTTATTTTAAGTTGATACACTTTGGGCACCTTACTTTTGTTGCTAATAATGTTATTTATGATTTCCCCGTCATTTGACATTATGATCAATCCTTTTGAATTAAAATCCAATCTCCCGGCATAAACCATGTTCATATGCTTAAACTGTTTAAAAAATTTATAGATCTTCTTCTCGGTTATACCCGGCCACCTTGATGCTGCGGCAGATTTAAAGATCCTTTTATTATATAAAATTTCGTAAATAGTAGGACGATCCTCAGGATCATCCTTTGTAGTGAGTACGCCCGTTGGTTTATTTAGAGCAATATAATATAATTCAGGTACGCTCTTGTAGCTTTTCCCATGAAAAAGTACAGAATCATTCCCTATATTTACCTCAAATCCGGAATCATTTATTATATTACCATTTACCTTAATTTCACTATTTTTTATAAGTTCAAGTGCTTTTCTCCTTGAAGCAATATTATTCAAAACCAGGAAGCGTATCAGTTTCATTTTCATTTTCTCCTATTAAAAATTCCTCTTTAATTTCATCTAATTTTGGTAAATCAGATAAATTTTTCAGCCCGAAATATACCAAAAACTGTTTTGTAGTACCATATAAAAATGGATTTCCTGGAACTTTTTTTCGTCCTGCGATCTTAATAAATCCTTTTTCCAGAAGTGTTTTAATATGAAATGTGGAATCAATATTACCTCTAATAGCATCTATCTCTGATTTGGTAAGTGGTTGATTATAGGCGATGATGGCTAATATCTCAAGGTTTAGATCAGTTAAAGAAAGTTTTTCTTCAAGATTATAGAATGCCCTTATAACATCATCAAATTCAGGTTTTGTGCCGAATATAAAGCCACTTGCAACTTCCTCTATAAAAAAAGAACTGTTCATTTTATCATAGGCGCCATTGAGCTCATTAATATATTCATAAATAGTATCAGGGGGGATATTAAGAACCCTCACCAAACGATTGAGTGATACTGGTTTATTCGCAACAAAGAGGATTGATTCTATTCTTTTTTTATTAAGAAGTGAAATATTCTTTAAATTATCAGTCATATTCGCTTATCTCCAATTTCGTATCTTCGGTGATTTTTGATTTTAAATAAATTGGTCCGAAATTCTTTCTTTGAGTGAAGTCAATAAATTCTCTTTTTGCCATTTGTAGTATTGCAAAAAAGATCAGTACTATCTTACCTTTTTCTTTATCTTTTACTAATTCGCTGAATTCGCTGTACTGATTTGTTTTAAAATATTCAAATAATTTTGTTATTTCTTCAATAATATTAAATTTCTCTCTGGTAACATTAACAATATCTCTTTCCTTTGCCAATCGTTCAATTATACCTATCATTTTTTTTGAAAGAATAAAGGGTCCCATTTCTTCTTTATCTATAGTGATGGAACTTATATAATCCTCTGCATCTTTTGAAAATCTGAAATGTATTTTACTTTGAATCTTTGCAAAACTTCTTAATTCAACAGCGGCATTTTTTATAGTTTCATATTTTTGGATCATTTCCATGAGATTCTCTACTTCATTTATCAATTCTTTCTCTTCATCTTCGGTTTTAGGTAATAACAATCTTGATTTTAAAAGTAAAAGATATGAAGCCATTACAAGAAAATCGGTTGTTAACTCAAGATCTTCATTTTTTGCATCTTCAATATATGTTACAAAGTCGTCAATGATCTTTAATATCTTTATTGTCAAAATATCGATCTCATGTTTTTTTACTAATTCAAGTAAAAGGTCCATGGGTCCGTTAAAAGTGTCAGCATGGATCATATATTCTATCATACTATCATCCCCATCTTTTTTTTGACATCTCTAAGTTTCTTTTCCGCTATTTTAGTCGCTTTTTCTCTTCCTTTATTTAAAATTTCTCTGATTTCATTATTTGAAAATGATTTTTTCTTTTCCTCATGCTTTAAAAGGACATTTAAGATATTCTCATAAAGTCGTTTTTTACACTCTACACATCCAAGTTCACCGCTTTTGCATCTTTTACTTATTGAAGGAATATCCTTTGTCCTAAAAATATTGTGGTAAGTAAAAACATTACAGATCTCCGGATGTCCAGGGTCATTTTTCCTCACCTTTTCCGGATCGGTTATCATCTTGAAGACCTTTTTTCTTAAACTTTCCTCGGTTTCGCTCAAATAGATGCAATTATCATAACTCTTGCTCATCTTTCTATTATCATAACCCAATAATAGTGGATATTTTGTTAAAAGCGGTTGGGGTTCAATAAATGTTTCACCAAATAATCTGTTAAATCGCCTTACGATTTCCCGCGATATTTCCAAATGAGGTAATTGATCCTTTCCCACAGGGACAAAACTTGCATCATAAAGAATAATATCTGCTGTCATTAAAACGGGATATGATAAAAGACCAAGAGAAACATTTTCCTTATTTGTAATATCTCGAATGGAATCCTTAAATGTGGGACACCTCTCAAGCCATCCAACGGGTGTTACCATGGATAAAAGGGTTGAAAGTTCGCCATGTTGAGGTACTTCTGATTGAATAAAGATCGTCGATTTTTCAGGATCTACACCGGCTGCAAGTATATCTTTCACGATATCATAGTAAAATTCTTTTTTATCAGTGGAAAGATTATTGGTAAATGAGTGTATATCAGCAATAAAGTAAAATGTTTCATAATCGTCCTGTAATTTTTTCCAATTCTCCAAAATTCCCAATAGGTGCCCCAGATGGAGCTTACCCGTTGGTCTGATACCTGATACTACCCTTTTCATAGCGGATGTCCTATTAAAATAATAGAAAATAATCGTAATGTAATGGCAAAAAGCGGACTTAAAACAGGGAAGAGTAAAATAATAAGGATAAAAGAAAATGGAGTTAATCTGTCATAAACCATTCTTGCTCTATATGATAGCATGTTTTCTAATATGTGTGAACCGTCCAATGGTGGTATTGGGATCAAGTTGAATACAAATAATAAAATATTTATGGCAAATGTATAGTATAAAACAAGCATTAGAATGTTATTGGGAGCAGGGGCTTTTAACAAAAATCTCAACCCTAATCCTGAAATAACTGCAAGGGTAAAATTTGCAAGCGGACCGGCAATTGAAACATATATTTCTCCCTTTTTTCTATTATAGAAATTATTAGGATTTATTGGTACAGGTTTTGCCCAGCCTACGAGAAATGGAGAATGCATAAGTATTAAAAATGCAGGGATAATTATTGTACCCCAAAGATCAATATGTTTAACAGGATTTAACGTAATCCGCCCTAGGTTCTTTGCTGTTGGGTCTCCCATCCGATCGGCTGCCCAGGCATGTGATGATTCGTGAAACGAAATTGAGAGTAGCACTATCAAGGCTTGTGCAATGCCCATATAAAGACTATTCATATAATTCTATCCTATTCTTTATTTTACCATAAAATACGTGATTTTCAAAATAGAAAGGGGATTTTAATTATTGCTATTCAAATTTTTATTTTAGAAAATTTTGATTTTTTTTTCACATTGTATTATAATATACTAAAGAAATATTAAGGTAGCAATAGATGATATTAATGTTTCGTGATTGATTTACATGGAGGTAGAAAATGAATTTAGATGAATTTATAATTAAATTTAAAAAAATAAAGGAAAAAGGTTATATTCCATCATTAAGAGCAGGTAATACTGGTGTTGGGCATACATTGGAGCAGATTTTAGGTCTAAAAGAAAATAATATTGCTGGTCCTGACTTGGAAAATATTGAACTGAAAGCACAGAGAAAGAATGTTTCCAACAAAGTAACAATGTTCACTTTTAATAGAGGGGCTTGGCAAAAGAAACAAAATTATATTGTTGAAAAATATGGATATATTGATGATAACAATAGGCCTGCTTTATACTGTACTGTTAGTAATAAACCCAATCAGCAGGGATTGTTTCTGAAAATTGATAAAAAAGAAAACTTAATGATGTTGAGTCATTCAGATAATGTTTTACTAGCTCAATGGAAATTAGATAGTTTGATTGATCAATTTGAGCAAAAAATGCCCAACTTGATTGTTGTGCTTGCTGAGAGCAAAGGTAGGAATGGAAAAGAAGAATTTTGGTATAATGAAGCGTATCTCCTTGAAAATGCGGATAAATCAGCTTTTATTGATTTTATAGAGAATGGAACAATAATAGTTGATGTAAGGATTCATCTAAAAGAAAAAGGAACAGTAAGAAATCACGGTACAGCATTTAGGATTGAAGAAAGGAAATTGTATAAATGTTTTTTGAAAAAAACAATTATTGAATGATAAAGGTATGAAAGCATATATTGATCAAAGTTGGGATTTTAAAAATTCAAATACAAAAAGATACACTCATTGTATGCACAATTATCCTGCAATGATGATACCACAAATTGCAAATAGGTTAATAGAGCAATATGGGAATAAATCAAAATTATTATTTGACCCATATTGTGGTACAGGGACATCATTAGTAGAGGCAAACTTACACGGTATAAATGCCATTGGAACAGATTTGAATCCTCTTGCACGATTGATAAGTAAGGTTAAAA
>CAYVPX010000083.1:0-3469 GCA_964453935.1 uncultured bacterium
GCCTGCCTGTCCCGTCTGGACGGTAGATAGGTGCAACGCACAGGCAGGCATTGTCCATTTGATTTCAGTGCTCTCCGATCATTCCAGATCTTGGAGGAATTCAAGGATAGCGGTTTCACCTTCTTCATCTTCATATTTTCTGAATATCTTATTTGCTTCATCCAAAAGGTCAGCAAGGTCTTCAGCTTCGATCTTCTCTTCCGATAGATACAAGGTATATGCTTTGTAATAGTAGAACCAGCCCTTTATTGAATCTTCTTTTATACTCTTTTTATTATACGATCTTATACCCTCCTCAAACTCTCTTAATGCTTCTTCATAATTTTCAAAATCAACCTCAATTATACCCTTGAATAAAATGACCTTTGGTAGAAATTCAGGTTCATTTTCTTTAAAGAACTTTTCCGCTTTATCAAGCTCTTTTTGAAGTTTATAGATGACATCACCATCAATATCTTCCATACTTTCAACAACACTTGCGTAATTTAGAACGAATTTATATTTTTCCAATAAATTCTTCTCCTTATCTGCCATTTCAATTGCTTTTTCAAAAAGTTGTTTTGCTGAAATAAAATTCTCATCATCTATTAATGATCCGCCGAGATCATAAATAATATTAAATTTATTCTCGTTCTTTATGAGTTTTCTAAAACCTTTATCAGCATTTTTTACGAATTCATCCTTGATTTGGAGCAATTCTTTTTTTCCCATATTTTCCCCCAATGAGCATTTTGATAACCTTTATCAAAAATATAAGTGATAAAGCAAGTAATATTATGGCAATGATCCCTAAAGTAATACCATTCCCGCCTTTATTAAAGAATGTATAAGCTTCAAGAACCAAAGCACCCATTGTGGTTATGAGCATAAAAAATGCCGGAATTAATGTGTACAAGTATTGTCTTTTTTTTACAATTAGGATCATTGAAACCACTAAAAGAACTAAAGCTGCAACCAATTGATTTGCAGCACCGAAAACGGGCCAAATCTTTTGCCATGAACCGAATGCGAACACGCCGGCGATTAAAACCACAGCAGCGGTGGAGATATATCGATTGAGTTTCTTTTTAAAAAGGTCCATAAATAATTCTTCGGTTATATAACGGTTTATCCTTGTTGCAGAATCAAGCGTTGTGGCAACAAAACTGTTAATAGCAATAACCGCTATAAGATATCCCATCTTTGTCCCGAACAAGGGTTTTACCATTTCCATATATCCTGTTGCAAATGTGGATATCCAACCGGATGATTTCATTAAATGACCGTATTGCGCATATTTTAATCCTGCTGAAACAGCAAAAAGAGCCAAAAGTCCCAAAACACCTTCCATTATCATTGCACCATAGCCGATACGCCTTGCATATTTCATATTTGTAATTTGTTTGGATGTTGTCCCGGAAGCAATAAGTGAGTGAAATCCTGAGATCGCTCCGCAGGCAATTATTACAAAAAGCATGGGCCACATTAAGCCATTTGATGAATTAAATTTTATAAAAAACGGTGTATGAATGATAGGATGAGAGATAAAAATGCCCAAATAACCGACGATCAAAATAAAAAAAAGAATATAGGTTGATAGATAGTCCCGTGGTTGTAGTAGAATATTAACAGGTAATATGGATGCAATATAGGCATAAATGAGGAGTATTACTATCCATATTTGCAAGTTTGTGAAATGTATTCCAATAATTTGTATGGTTTTAGGAAGAGTTACAGGCATTTTATATCCCCAATAAAGGTTCAATGCAAGGAGAGCTAAACCGATTATAGTTGATACTATAAAATTTAACTTTAATTTATAGATTAAAATTCCCGTAATAATTGCAACAATAATTAATCCGAAGGTGGGAATAACCACATGAGGATCCGATATGAATGTTTTAGCTGTAACTGCTGCGAAAACAGCAACTACCAAAATAAGAGCGAACCATAAAAATAATGAGAAGTATATTTTTATATCTTTTGACATTACCTCTTCCGAAATTTCTCCCACGGAATGACCCTTTCTCCTGATGGATACGATCAATGCTGAAAAATCATGGACACCGCCCAATAATACTGAGCCGAGAATAATCCAGAAGAATGCAGGACCCCATCCCCAGGCAATAGCGGCAATAACAGGTCCCAGTATAGGTCCGGCGCCGGCAATGGATGCGAAATGATGCCCGAACAGTATGAGCCAATGTTTTGCAGGTACATAATCAACACCATCAGCCATTGTTTTGGATGGAACCTCAGCATTATCTTTTACTTCCCATAAATTAGCAATTTTTTTGGAATAAAAGATATAACCCAAAGCCATAAATAATAAACCAAAAGTAATAGGGATCAATGAATTCATAATTTACTCCATTTTTACTGTTTCACTGAACTTGTATTTTTTTGTCTTAATATTATATGAAATTATGTCAAGAACATTTCCTTTATTGATAATTATTTTACCCACACCGAATAGCATTTGCGCATTGGGATAGAGATTACCGTCATCATGCCCGAATTTTTCAAGAAGTTTTATTTTTTCGTTTTTTATACTGTAATGGTAAACCATTCCATTGTCTTTTAATGTAAATATCTCATGTCCGAATTTCACTACCCTTCCGGAAGTAGCGGGAATTAATTTAACCAATATCCCGGGTAATGTTATAATGAAACCCAGTAGAAAAAAAACCAAAATTGAATTCCAATTAAGTACTATTTTTTTCTTTTTACCTTTTGTTTCAATCAAATTCTCCTTTTTAACTTCCTCTTCCATTTTACCCTCTTCTATAAAACTCTCGGGCCGAATATTTTTGTACCTATTCTAACAAGATTAGCACCCTCTTCTATTGCTATTTTATAAGAATCGCTCATTCCCATTGATAATATATTCGCTTTATAATTTTTCTGATCTATTATTTTTGTTTTTTCGAATATCTCTTTGGTCAATTTGAAAAAGGGACGCATCTTTTCAGGGTCTTCGAAATATGGTGCCATTGTCATTAATCCCAATATTTGAATATTTGAAAATTGCTCCAACGATTTTATGAAATCAATAATATTATTGGGCATAACACCGTTTTTTTGGGGTTCTTCCCCACTATTTACTTCTACTAAAATATCAGTTATTTTATTGTACTTTTCAGATTGCGAATTTATGATCTTTGCCAATTTTATATTGTCCACCGTTTCTATCATATCCACCTTATCAATAATATATTTTACCTTATTCCTTTGCAAATGACCTATAAAATGGAATTTATGGGGGTATTTTATACATTCAATTGTTTTCTGAGCATCCTGAACATAGTTCTGCCCAATGATCTTTATTCCTGATGCTAATGCTTCATTTATTTCGGCACAATCCCTTGTTTTCACTGCGGCAAGTACGTTTACATCTTTAGGAATTCCTTTAAGGATATTTTTTACATTCTCACTAATGCTCATAATGAGATTTTACTATTTTTTTTTGTTTTTTGCAATAGAATCAAAA
>CAYVPX010000083.1:3569-7760 GCA_964453935.1 uncultured bacterium
GGGACAACACGTCTAATTGCCCTTGAACTTGCTACCGGTATCATTTCACTAAAACTTGTATATGCTCTTCATTCTCAGGCAAAGATCAATCATTTCGAGCTCTGGATATTGAGTTCTCTTGAGTGACGAATCAATGAAGTACAAAAGGAAATAAAAAAATTAAGTAATATAATGAGGAAAAATCCCAAATAAGTTTATAGAATTATTTTTTAAAAAGCATGTAAAGAGAAATTATAAGGAGAAATATAGCAAAAAGTTTTCTAAGTGTAATTTGAGGTAAGGTTATTGCCCATTTGGAACCGAAATAACCACCGACCACAAAAAATACCGCTAAGATCATGGCAGGCACCAATCGCACATAACCACTCTTAAAATAATTGATTACTGCCAATATTCCAATGGGAAGAAGAAGCATAGCTAATGATGTTCCCTGTGCCTCTTTTTGTGTATAACCAAAGAAAAAAATAAGAATGGGAATTATTATAGTCCCGCCGCCAATTCCTATTAATCCGCTTATTATTCCAATCAAGACCCCTAAAAATGCATAAATTATATACAGTATCATAAATGCTCCTAAAATAATTTTCCAATTTGATATATTAGTGTAGCAAAAATCCATGCAATTGTCAAGGAATAGCCGACACTAAAAAGAGTCCATTTCCACCCAATTTCCCTTTTCATAACTGATAATGTAGCAAGACAAGGGGTATATATCAATGTAAATACCATAAACGCATAAGCAGTAAGCGGTGAAAAATATTGAGGCAATACTACTGCCAATGTACCGGAAGTGGCAAAGAGCGTTCCCAAAATTCCCACGACCTGTTCCTTCGCAATAAATCCGAATATTAATGCTACTGCGATTTGCCATGTTCCGAAACCTGCCGGTTTAAAAACAGGAGCAAAAAATGAGCCGATTATCCCAATTATACTACCTTTTGAAGCATAACCTTCCCCAAATGGAATATTAGAAAGTACCCAAACAATAATAACAGATGCGAATATAATGGTTCCTGCTTTATAAATAAATTCTTTTGTTTTTAACCACGTCTCTAATAGAGAATTTTTAAGTATGGGTTTTCTAAATGGAGGTAATTCAATGATTAAAAGGGATTCCTCTTTTTTAAAGAAGAGGTTCTTTAAAATAATAGCACTAATGAAAGCCAGCAATATGCCTAATAAATAGAGAGAAAATACTACTAACCCCTGTGAATTCTTAAAAAATATACCTGTAAAAAGAACATATATGGTTAAACGAGCAGAACAGGACATAAATGGATTGATAAGTATGGTAATGATCCTGTCTTTCTTACTTTCAAGAATTCTTGCTGACATAATGGCAGGAACATTACAACCGAATCCGAGAACCAATGGGATGAATGATTTTCCATGAAGTCCCATTAAATGCATAAATTTATCCATTACAAATGCAGCACGGGACATATAACCTATATCCTCTAAAAATGATAGCGAAAAAAAGAGTATTAATATATTTGGTAAGAACATCAACACACTACCAATACCGGCAATAATACCGTCATTCACGAGAGAGATAACCCATGCAGGAGAATGTACTAATATGAAAAAGTCAGTTGAAACAGATGCAAACCATGAGAAAAATAGTGATATCCAATGCTGAACAGGTGTTCCGATCTTAAAAACAAGTTGAAAGACAATGAACATTATTATTAGAAAAAGTGGAATGCCAATAATGGGATTGTTTATGATCCTGTCAATATTATCTGATTTTTCCATTTTAGATTTTGTATCTCTGACCTTTTCTATAACCTCATTTGCCACACCCTTGATATAACCAAATTTATTTTCAAAAATACGCTCTGAAAGTTTAATTTTGTACTTTTTCTCGAAGAGATCAATATCTCCCATAAGATTGTCATAAAACTCTCTTTTTTTTAATTTGCCTTTTACGTAACAATCGTTTTCAAGCAATTTCTCAATGACCCACTTTTTATTATAAGGTAACCCTTCTCCAATATCACTATATTTGTCTGAAAGTTCCTGAATGAACATTGCAATCAATTGTTCGTGATGCACATGAAAAGGTTCTTTTTTATTAAAAGTAAAAATTGCAGATTTTATTGCACCTATTCCAATATCCTTTATAGCAACAGTAGCTATGACCTTAATAGGCAAAATCTTTTCTAAAATATTTTCTTTTAATTTAAAACCATTTTTTTCAAATTCATCCATCATATTCAAAACAAGAATAACCGGTGCAATGTGAAGTTCAAGAAGCTGAATGATTGGGTAAAGGTTCCTCTCAAAGTTATTAACATCAATGATAGCGATTATCTTATCAAACTTTTGATCTATTAAAATATTTCTTACAACTGTTTCGTCAGGAGAATATGGCGTTAAGCTATATATACCCGGTAGATCATAAATATCAACCGTGCCTTTATCTGTTTTCATCTTCCCTATAACCGCATCAACAGTAACACCTGACCAATTACCAACTTTTTGATGTGAACCCGTGAGCTTATTAAAAATAGTTGTTTTCCCTGAATTCGGACTTCCTACAAGTGCAACTTTCATATTTGCTCTCCTAAGATCAAGAAGAGATCGCTGTTGAAGAAATTAACATCACTGTTGGCATATGTTCGTTGTTTCCCCATATCAAAGCCATATATATCGAGGGGTTTTAAAGCAATTCTCTCCAAATATGTTAAAACCTCTTTGAAATCAAAAAAATTTGCATTTTCGTAAAATCCCTTCTTTTGCAAATATGATTTGGCTAAACCTCCGGCTTTGTTTATAATAAGAAAAAGTACTTTACCCTTGGAACTGAGTAACCTTTTGATCTCCATAAAAACCTTTTCAATATTCTTAAAAAAACTTAATGAGAAAAATACCCCGATAAAATCAAAATAATCGTTTTCAAACGGTATATTTTCAGCCCTTGCTTCTTTACATATAATTCCTCTTTTATTTGCAATAGACAGTAGCTTCGGGGAATTATCTATGCCATATTTTATACCTAAGGGCATGGCAAATCTTCCGCTTCCCACACCGATCTCCAAGGACCTGACATTAATATATTTTTTATACTTTTTTAATATTCTTAATTCAAATTCATAGGTCTCTTTATTTTGTTCATACCAATTATCATACTCTTTATAATGCTTATTGAAATAA
Source organism: uncultured bacterium (assembly GCA_964453935.1). Lineage (GTDB taxonomy): Bacteria > AUK180 > AUK180 > AUK180 > AUK180 > AUK180. Next base: position 6,726 of record CAYVPX010000083.1, read on the forward strand.
TCCTCTGTCATTTTACTATTTGAACAAATATCTTCGAAGCCATACCTACCCCTAAGCCGATTTTAAGGGAATCTTTTCTAAGTATTATCTGCCCTTGTCCCGCATTTGATACAACCTCAAAAATATCATTTATTCTGACACCTAACTCATTAATTCTTCTTATAAAATTAATACCACCGTTTAACTCAACAATTTTCACTTGATTTCCTGATTTGACAATTGAAAGTGGAATATTCATTTTAACTCCTTTAATATAATACTTATACTTTGGTCCCTTGTAAAATAACAATAATTTCCCATACTATAGATCTCAAATATGCTTTTTTCAGGACCAATATTTGTTATATGCAACTTCTGCCCTTTTTTTATTTTATGTGGGAATACAATTTTTAAATTTTTATCAATAATTTTCCAAAATATATATTCCCCATCTTTTCGAGCAGAATATAATGATATATCATTACTTGAAATTTTTTGTTGATCTATTTTAATCTTTTTTGCGCCAATTGAAAAATTTTTGAATTTATCAAATATTTTTGGATACTTCTCAAAAAAAAGCATGATTCTTTTAAGATTATCAAAATTTTTACCTTTTAATATATGCTCTAATTCACAGGCTGTAAGCACTGCTTCATTTATTTGAGAGCCTAATATTTTATTTAGGAAATCAGATAATAATCTATGTCGAGAATAGATGGACGAGGCACTCTCGAAACCGGTTTTTGTAAGTTTGATACTTCCGTATTTTTCATGTTGTATCATATCTTGTTCTTCAAGTTTTGATAATGCCGAAATAACCGAGGAGTTCTTTACATTCATTGCTGTTACAATATCTTTTACACGAATATTTTCGCTTTGAAATTTTAGAATAAGGATGATTTCAAGATAATCTTCTAAACTCTTGGATAACATATTTGTAGTTCCATCTACATTTTGTGCATTATACTATATTTTATATGAAATGTCAAATTAAATTGAATGGTGCCAGGTTGGGACTTTGTGACTTTTGAAAAATTATCACAATATAGAAAGATT
>CAYVPX010000084.1:0-7747 GCA_964453935.1 uncultured bacterium
GAAATATTTATTTTTTTGAATCCGATTATATAACTTTTAATATTATCAGGACAATAAACAGTATAATTTCCCTGCCCTTTGAATCTTTTTTCTAATATGTTTCTATAATAAAATGAATAGACAATAGAACCGAAGGCAGGATGGAATGGACCTGCAATAACATTCCCCTCTTTTTGCAACGATACATCAGGGAAAAGTCCCAATCGCGTAATTTTAATATTCTTCTTTCTAAAAGTGTCAATACTTTTAGCGATGAGTTCAGCAGCGGAATATAGATCTTGAGGCTTATATTTCCCATCATTATATAATTTTTCCAAAGCCGTGTCCTTTAAAACAATTGTAGGATGTATTCTAATTCCCAAAGGACATGTCTTTACTATAATCTTTACGGTTTTTAAAAATTTTTCAGATGAATCCTTTGGTAACCCCGTCATTAAATGAATAAAATATTTAATATTATTTTTCCGAAGTAAATCTATTTTTTCGTTGAGCATTTTTGGTGAAACATAAATTCTGTTTGCTTCTTTTTGAACTTCTTTATCCATTGATTCGATACCCAATTCAATTTCAATATTTTTAAAATATTTCTTTAAAATATCAATTTTATCTTGGGTTACACTATTTACAGTTGTAGATAATCGTATACCTGATAGAGCTTCATTTTTTGGAATATTGTTAAGATAATCTTCAAGTAATGTTCCGGGGATATTAAGAAATGTTCCGGCATAGAAACCAATGAGAAAATTGTCATTGACATTTTTATAGACGTTATTTAGGAACTTTTTTACGTCTTTGGGTGTTTGAACTTTTTTTGTACCTGTTGCAATTTTTTGATTACAGTAAATACATCTTGTTTCACAACCCAGATAGGGAAGAAAAACAGGTATTATTTTCACATCAAGCCGAATTTTCTACAAAGGAAATAAGCTGCCTCTTTTTCAGCGTCTTTTTTATTATGCCCAAAACCCTCGGACACAATATCTTCTTTAAAAATTATTTGAGCTCTGAATGATTCGCCATTTGGCTCTTGAAAAGTTTTATATTTTGGTAAAACACCGTATTCTTTTAAAAAAAATTCTTGGAGGATTTGCTTTGCATTGAAAACATCCAATTCCTCATCTATTTCTTCTGAAAATCTATTGAATAATGTTAAAATAACCTTTTTTGCTTTACTAATACCTCCATCAAGGAATACAGCAGCGAATAATGCTTCCATCGCATCCTCAATAACACCTTTGTTTTCCAAAATATTATTTGATGCCACAATAACATATTTTTCCATATTTATCAATCTTCCCAAGCTGTTTAAAAAATCCTTAGAAATAAATTTATTTTTTTTTATTGATAAAAATCCTTCATCTTTATCTTTATACTTTGAAAAAAGATATTTAACGATTATAAAATTAAGAACAGAATCACCTAAAAACTCAAATCTCTCATTATCAATATCAACCTCGGGGAGACGACCTTTAAAGGAAGAATGCAACATGGCAACTACCAATAAATTTTTATTATTGAAAGTATAAGCAATTACTTTTTCAAGTTCATCAAGATGTTTTGCCTCGTATAATTCGTTAAGTTTATCTAAGTTTTCCAATAAGAAGTACTCCGTTATGTCCACCGAAACCAAAACTATTTGTCAATGTGTAATCAACTTTTTTTTCAATTGCCTTATTTGGCACATAATAAAGATCGCACTCAGGGTCCGGTTCATCATAATTTATGGTTGGTGGGATTATCCCTTCATTTATAACTTTAACTGAAGCTACAGCGGCAACGGCTGCTGATGCTCCAAGTGTATGTCCGATCATTGATTTAATGGAAGAAACCGGCAATTTATCTGCATAATCACCAAACAGGTCCCTTATTGCTTCTGATTCGTTTTTATCATTCAAATGTGTGGAAGTACCATGAGCATTAATATAACCAATATCTTCCAGTCCTATTTTTGCCTCTTTTATTGCTTCAGCCATTGCTCTTCTTCCACCTTCTCCTCTCGGTGCAGGTGCGGTCTCATGAAAAGCATCTGCTGTAGAGCCTGTCCCAAAGATCTCGGCTAAAATATTCGCCCCGCGTTTTTTGGCATGTTCGTATTCCTCAAAAATAAATATAGCCGAACCTTCAGCAATAACAAATCCATCTCTATTCCTTTCAAAAGGTCTTGATGCTTTTTCGGGTTCATCATTATGGCTTCTTGCTAATGCATTTAAAGCATTAAAGCCACCGATCCCAAGTGGAGTGATAGGTGCTTCTGAACCTCCGGTCATTATAACATCTGTTATTCCAAATCTAATATTATGAAATGCTTCTATCATTGCATGTGAAGCAGAAGCACAAGCAGATGTAACAGAAAAGTTTGTACCCTTAAAGCCATATTTCATTGATAATTTTCCGGGAAGCATATCCGAGATCATTTTAATAATAAGAAACGGAGATATTCTCAAAGGACCCCTATTCATTAGAACAGTATGCTGCTCTTCAATTTCCTTTAAGCCGCCGATACCGGAACCTGTTATAATTCCCAAACGGTTAGGATCTTCTTTTTCGATATCAATTCCCGAATTCCTCATTGCTTGTTCTGCTGCCCATAAGGCATAGACAATAAAATCGGTATTTCTCTTTATCTCTTTTTTCGATAGAATATCCTCAGGTGAAAATCCTTCGATAATCCCGGCAACAGTTGATTTCATATCGGTAAGATCTAACCTTTTAATTGTTTTTACTCCGCTTTTACCTCGGATCAAATTATTCCAGAATGTATTCACATCATTACCCAAGGGATTGATGGTGCCCATCCCGGTTATTACTACTCTTCTTTCCACTAAATCCTCCATTAAAAAAAAGGGGGCTATAATACCCCTTTAGAAACTATTTTCCTACTTTTGCTTCCATATAGGTTGCAAGATCACCAAAGGTTTTAAGATTTTCGCTGTCCGTTGAAGGGATTTCAACCTTGTATTCCTCTTCAAGTTCCATAATAAAATCCATTAGATCCAATGAATCTGCCTGAAGATCTTCAATAAATCTTGCATCATCTGTAACCTCAGAAACCTCTTTCCCCAATTTTTCCGCAACTTTTGTTTTAAGATCGTCTCTTAACATAGTATCCTCCTGTATTTACATTATCATTCCACCATCACAATGAATTACTTGACCCGTTACATAATCGGAAAGTTGTGATGAAAGGAACAATACAATATTTGCAACATCTTGCGGTTCACCGAACCTTTTTAAAGGAATAACCTTTTTATATTCCTCTTTATTGGCTTCGGATAACTTTTCTGTCATAGGTGTTGAAATAAAACCAGGTGCAATAGCATTTGCCGTAATATTCTTTGATGCAAATTCCTTTGCAACTGATTTTGTAAAAGCGATCAAACCACCCTTACTGGCAGCATAATTTGCCTGTCCAACATTTCCCATGATGCCAATGACCGAAGCCATATTTATAATTCTTCCAAATCTGTTTTTAAGCATGGGCCTATAAAAAGCTTTTACCGTATTAAATGCAGATTTCAGATTTATATCTATAACCATATCCCATTCTTTCTCGCTCATTCTCATAACAAGATTGTCCCTTGTTATACCTGCGTTATTTATTAGTATATCAACTTTTTCGTATTTTTCCAAAACGATCTTGGAAATATTTTGTACCTCTTCGAAATTTGAAACATCTACTTTATAGACCTCTTCTTTTGTTATTTCTTTTAATTCATTTAATCCATTCTCATCGAGATCAAAAGCAATGACCTTTGCACCCGCTTCATGAAGTTTTAATGCTATGGCTCTGCCAATACCACGCGCTCCGCCGGTCACGAGGGCTACTTTTCCCATTAGATCAATATTTATCATCTTATACCTCCAATCCTTCCAATTTTTTAAGATCCTCTACCTTTTCAATATTTATACATTTAATTTGCGTATTGTACCTTTTGAATAACCCGTTTAAAACCTTTCCGGGTCCTATTTCTATAAACAATTCTGCTTTTTCCTCTAAAATCTCCATGGTTTTTACCCATTGGACCGAAGAAATTATCTGAGAAGCAACCAATTGCCTTATTACCGCCGGATCATTTTCAACTCTACCCGTTACATTATCTACGAACAATATATTTGGTGTGGAGAACTCAATATCTTGTAAAAAATCAAAATAATCGTGCATACCCCCTTCCATTAAGGGAGAATGCCAGGCGCCGGATACTTTCAGTTCAATTGCTCTGTGTTTGATCCCTTTCTTTTTTAAAAGTTCAATAAATTCACCAATACCCGTTTTGTCACCTGAAATTACGATCTGTCCTTTCGTGTTGAAATTTGCGGGGACAACAACACCAGTTGTTATCATTGGGAAAAGCTGTGTCAATGTCTCTTTTTCAACACCCAATAGGGCATACATGCTGCCTTCTGTTCTTTGTGCTTCCCTGTCCATGATTTCAGCACGTTTTTGTATGATCCTTAAAACATTCTTTTTATTAACAATACCTGCTACGAATAAACTGCTTGCCTCCCCAACGGAATGCCCCGCTGTTATACTGGGTGTAAAGCCAAATTCCCTTTTTATAACCTCATAAATTGCCAATTCCACGGTAATCATTGCTGGTTGGGTGTTTATTGTTCTTTTCAACTGTTCTTCCGTAGATTCAAATATCAATTTTTTAAGATCTTTTCTTAAGGTATCCGATGCGAATTCAAATATTTCCTTAGCCGCGGAAAAATTCTCATAAAAATCCTTACCCATACCAATATATTGAGCACCTTGTCCCGGAAAAACAAAACCTTTCATAAAATTACCATTTAATGATGGCTGAACCCCATGTAAATCCTGCACCGAACGCTGTTAAGAACAATAATTCGCCTTCATGAATTTTCCCTTCATCCAAATATGTTCCCAATGCCATTGGAATAGATGCAGCTGATGTATTTCCATATCTATCAATTGTAATTGCAACTTTTTCTTTGGGAATATGCAACCTTTCTGCAACTTTTTCCATTATTCTTACATTTGCCTGATGTGGGATAAGCCAGTCGATCTCATCGGTTGATATATTATGTTCTTTTAAAAGATCTTTGGATATTTTTGTCATATTAAGGATGGCGTATTTAAAAACCTCGCTACCCTTATCCATTTTGAGATACTGCAGCTTTTTATCGATCATCTCATGTGTCATAGGGTTCACTGATCCACCGCCCTCCATAATTAAGAGATCTCCTAGGTTACCATCTCCATCATTCAAAACACCGATTATTTCATGACCTTTCTCGTCCTTCATTTCACCTACAATTGCTGCGCCGGATCCGTCACCGAATAAAACACATGTATTTCTGTCTTCCCAATTGGTGATCTTTGTTAATTGTTCGGATCCAACGGTTAAGATATATTTATAATGCCCTGTTTCCAGTAATCCACGCGCAATATCAAGACCATAAAGAAACCCTGTGCATCCAGCGGAAAAATCAAAAACCATAGCATGCTTTATTCCCAATTTCTGCTGCAATATTGCTGCTGTTGAGGGGAAAAAATAATCCGGTGTAACAGTGCCTACCATAATAACATCGATCTCGTTTTTATCAATTCCTGCTTCTTTTATTGCTTTTTCCGCAGCCGGTAATATCATATCAGAATTCGCCATTATTTCATCGCCTACAATATGCCTTTCCTTTATACCTGTTCTTTGAATTATCCATTCATCAGAGGTATCTACTATTTTTTCAAGATCTGCATTTGTTAAAACTGTTTTGGGGAAATTATAACCTAATCCCAATATACCAATTTTTTTCATCATTCCTCCTAAGTATCTTTTTTTATTGTTTCCATTTTTTCCTTAATTTTACTGATCAAATCTGCATTATACACTCTTTTTATAAAAAGAATTGCGTTTTTTATTGCCACTGGATTTGAAATACCGTGACAAATAATGACATTACCGTTCAAACCAAGTAATGGAGCACCGCCGTATTCTGCATAATCATATAATTTCTTTATTTTTTTGATCTCATTATTAAAAAAAACTGCTCCAACTTTTGCAAGCCCGGATTGTTTTACAATATTCTTAAATTCATTCACTAATGCTGATGCAATACCTTCCGTTAATTTTAAAATAATATTTCCAACAAATCCATCCATTACAATAAGGTCGGCGGAACCCTCAATAATATCGCGACCTTCGACATTACCTATAAAGTTATCAACATTCTTTCTTAATAGATCATATGATTGTAAAACCAAAAGATTTCCTTTTTCTTTTTCTTCACCAATGGACATTAATCCCACCTTGGGTTTTCTCACTCGGTCCACCAACTTAACATACAATTGACCCATTATAGCGAATTCAAGCAAATTATCGGGTTTTACATCAACATTTGCACCGGCATCAATAATAAGGACCCTTCCTGATTTATTTTTTGCCGGAATAACCGCTCCAATGGCTGGTTTGGTTACACCTTTAATCCTTCCCAGTATCATAGCCGAAGAAAGCATTACGGCACCAGTATTCCCGGCTGACACGAAACCATGCACCTTTCCCTCTTTTTGATCTTTTAATGCTCTATAAATAGAGGAATCCTGTTTTTCTTTGAACGCAATATGTGGTTTCTCACTCATTGAAACTTCATCTTCACAATGAAATATTTCAATATTTGAAGGTATTTTTTTCCACGGCCGCCATTTATACAGTTCTTTTTCCTCTTTATGTATCTTTTCTTCATTACCATAAAGAACAATTATATCATCTTTTAAAATTTCGGCAGCATCAATTGCACCTTCAATCGTGTTTTTGGGACCGAAATCTCCACCCATTGCATCCAAAGCAATACGCATAAGCTTATTCCTCTACATTAATGATTTGTTTACCTTTATAATAACCACAATGAGGGCATACCGCATGCGGGGTTTTAGGTTGACCGCAATGATCACAAATAGAGATAGCGGGGATATTGTATCTCAAATATACGCTTCTTCTATTTCTCGTCCTCGATCTTGATTTTCTTACTTTTGGAACAGCCATCTTTTCCTCCTAATTAATAATCGATTCCCTTACAATCAACACTACATAGAGGTTTTACGGGGATCGATAAATATACAAAGTCTCTAATATCACGGGCAAAATCAACTGTTTCCCCATCATAGTATAAGACATCAGCATCATCATATTCATCCATTTTTCTTTTATCTTCCGGTAGAAATATCAATTTAAAGGGATAGGAATAATTTGTTTTAAAGGGTTTACCACATCGTGAGCAAATTAACTCCGCTTCAAACTCAACCCTTCCGAAAATAAAGACCTTTCTACCTTTTATTTGAAAAGATCCTCTAACATTAATTGGAGAAAATTTTTCCTCCAGACCAAGATTCTTAGGTATCTCAACAATATCAAATGGGGTCTTTTTAGATTCTAATTCTTTAATTGATATTCTAAATAAGTTACTTTTCAACATATTTGCCATTTTCATACCAAAATTATAAATTTTTATTATACATTATTTTTATAATATTTCAAGTTAAAATCAAAAATCTATTGTTACAATATGAAAATATGTTTTAGATTTAACGTGATTTGTTTAAATCATTTTGCCAATAACCATTGCTAATTTTTCAGTTAAATGTAAAAAGATATTGACAATGCCTGCCTGTGCGTTGCACCTATCTACCGTCCAGACGGGACAGGCAGGCGCAGACAGGGACAGTTGAGAATTGAAAATTAAAAAGAAATGGATTCTGAATCAAGTTCAGAATGACTTTGTAACTTTTCAA
>CAYVPX010000085.1:0-7700 GCA_964453935.1 uncultured bacterium
GCAATGCTGGTTCGCCTGCATTATTCCTATAAATATTGTTCTTGATAATATAAAACATCTCGATCTGCGTATTTTTAATTTTTCATTGCTCAAACATATTTTTAAAAAAATAGGATTATGAGAACAAACGGAATCATAATAAGCTCAAAAAGGATCAATGACTGGGACAGATTGATCAATGTCGTTTCAAACGAAGGGGTATTTCCATATATTATAAAACGCGGGATACATTATTCTTCTCCTTTTTTATCGGTTTTCACTACCTATTCCAGGGTAGATTTCCTATGGGATTTTGCAAAAAGCGGAGATTTCCGATTAATTTATGACTATCTATATTTTAAACACAATACTTTTGCAAGCAATGGCAATTTATTAAAAAAAGATCTATTATTTGAGCTATTGAGAAAATACCTTACCCTGCAAAATATTTCCTTTATTAAAAATGAATATGAAATATTTAAAAACGTTTTTGAAAAACTTTTTAACAGTACCAACAATTTTAAAGGATTATATTATAGTTTCTTATTAGCGGTTTTAAAAGAAAATGGAGTATTTCCCGAGATAGATTCATGTGCAATATGCGGTAAAAAAATTCCCAACCCAAAATATTTTTCCATTGAAAACGGCGGCATTATATGTGATAAGTGCAGGGAAATTAATGTTCATTATTACAGGATAGATGGGCTTTTCATTAAAAGTTTACGATTTGCAGAGAGAAATCATATTAAGATATTGGATAAAAGCAACTGGAATTATAATATTTTAGAAAATTTTGATATAATAAAGAAGTATTATTATTACCATTACAAGGAGTTGAAATGAGAATAGGATTGGGATATGATATTCATAAAACAAAAGAAGGGAACAAAATATTCATAGGAGGAATTGAAATACCTGCGACCTATGGGATTCTTGCACACTCAGACGGAGATGTGGTACTACATGCGCTTATGGATGCTTTGCTCGGGTCATTGTCCTTGGGAGACATAGGTAAATTATTCCCGCCATGGGACATAAAGTATAAAAATATATCAAGTTCTTTATTGTTAGAAAAAGTATTGAACATTGTTAATAAAAAGATCATAAAAATTTTAAATATAAATATTATCATCAATCTTGAAAAACCGAAGCTGGTAAATTACGAGAACAAGATCAAAGAGAATATTGCAAAATTATTATCCATTGAGCCAATTAAAATAAATATCAGTATAAAATCAGGCGAGGGCGTTGGTATTATAGGAAAAAATGAAGCAATTTCGTCCCAGGCAATCATTTTATTAGAGGAGAACAATGCATAATAAAATTTGGGATAGTATTATCTGGATATTAAAAAGAGAAAAAGAACTTGGAAATACAATGATCTCCCCATTGAAAATAAAAGCTCTATTATTGGAAAAGAGTAAATTTGAGGTCAAAATGAAAAAAAAGAATATAACAAATTTTGATGATCTTAAACAAAAGATCAATGATTGTAAAAAATGTAATCTATATAGAAGTAGACATAATGTCGTTGTCGGTGAAGGTCCTTTAAATGCGAAATTGATGTTTATAGGTGAAGCCCCCGGCTATGATGAAGATATGCAGGGAAGACCTTTTGTAGGAAGATCCGGGAGAAAGTTGAGAGAACTTTTAGTGAAAGTAGGAATAAAAGAATCTGATTTTTATATTGCGAATATACTGAAATGTAGGCCTCCAAACAATAGAGATCCTGAGAATGATGAGGTCAAAGCATGTTATCCCTTTTTACAATTTCAATTAGATACCATCAAACCAAAAATAATTTGTACCCTGGGAAGGTATGCATCATATAAAATGTTGGGTGAGGTAAAAAAAATGGGTGATCTCAGAGGCAAAAGTTTTCCCAAAGAGAATTATATTATTATGCCCATATATCATCCAAGTTTTATTTTAAGAAATAACTCAATGGAACCAAGGTATCTGGAAGATCTAAAAAAGATCAAGAATGAATTGGATAAATTAAAATGAGAGAATACTGTGATTTTCATATTCATTCAAAATATTCAAGCGATGGACAACACACTGTTGAAGAAATCGCAGAAATGCTTAAAGCCGAAAACGTTAAAAGAGCAGCGATCACGGATCATAATAAGGTTGAAGGAACATTTGAATTCTTGAAAAGTGCACATACTTACGGAATAATCCCCACGACAGGTGTTGAATTATCCACGCGGGGAAAACATCATGAAAATATCCATTTACTTTTGTATCATATTAAACCAAATGATGACCTTCAATCAGATCTTGATATTATAAATACACAATACCATACTCTATCACAAATGAGAATAGCGAAATTAAATGAAATGGGATTTACAGTCACAATGGATGATGTCCTTAATGAAGAAAAGATCGTTCCCAGTATGGGTCCTACTATTGGAGCTGCTGTTTTGCACAATAAAAAAAATTTCAATGATCCTCGATTAAAAAAATATAGAACAATGGAAAATGGTGATTATAGGTTCTATGTTGATTATTTAAGAAACAAAAAAAGTAAGGCATATATTTATTTCAAGGAATATTCCGTTTATGATGCCTTGAAATTGGCGAATAAATATAGTTTTATTCCCGTATTAGCGCATCCCGGATATTCTTTACGACATTTTGACAGAACAGGGAAAAGAGATTTCATTAAGGACCTTATAAAATATGGACTACTTGGTATTGAGGTTTATTCCAGTCATCATTCGAAAGAAGATATTCTTTTTTTTAAAAAGATCTGTCAAAAACATAATTTAAAAATAACAGGCGGATCAGATTTCCATGGGAATATAACCAAACCTGAGATCACAATTAAAAAATATAAGATTGATTGCTCATTACTTGATACTATTTGAATTTCATCTTTGACTGTTTTAAAACATTCAAAGAATAACAATAAATTTTTTAAAAAAATACTTGAAAAAAAATGAAAATATCATAAAATATATTATACAATGGAGGTTTCTATGGCAAAGAAACGAATTGGTATATTGACAGGTGGTGGTGATGCCCCTGGTTTAAATGCAGTTATTCGAGGGATTACCTACCCATTAGTTCAGAGTGGATATGAAGTTATCGGTTATCATGCGGGATGGAAAGGTATATTGGAAAACGATTATGAGATTTTGAATATTGAAAAGACCACTGACATTCAAAGACAGGGCGGAACTATTTTAAAAAGTTCAAGAACAAATGTATATAAGAGAGAGAATGGTGTTGAGAGAGTTAAGGCAAATTTTAAGAAAGACGATCTCCATGCACTTATTGCAGTGGGCGGAGATGATACATTGGGCGTAGCATATAAGCTTTATGAGGACGGGTTAAATATTGTCGGCGTTCCTAAGACAATTGATAACGATGTTAATGCAACCGATTATACATTTGGATTTGATACCTCAATTAACAGGGTCATGGAAACATTGGATTGGCTTCACACTACTACGAAATCGCATGGAAGGGTAATGGTAGTTGAGATTATGGGTAGAACGGCAGGATGGATCGCTTTACATGGAGGCATTGCCGGTGGTGCCCATTTTATCTTAATCCCCGAGTTTCCTTTTGATATTGATGAACTTGCAAAAGAAGTTCTAAAAGCACATAAAAAACACGGTTATGTGATCATTGCAGTTGCAGAAGGAGCCGAAGAACCAAAATTAAAAAGACATATTATGCACTCACAAGAAAAAGACGATTTCGGACACGCTCAATTATGGAGCGGCATTGGGATAGGAAAGGTCCTTGCAAACGAATTAAAGGACAGAACTAATTTGGAAACAAGATCAACTGTTCTTGGACATTTGCAAAGAGGAGGTTCACCATCTGCATTTGATAGAGTTCTTGGCACTAGATTCGGTGTGAAAGCTGCTCAATTGATATTTGAAGAAAAATGGGGTTATATGGTTTCGCTGCAAGGGTCCGGTATAGGATTCGTTACATTAAAAGATGCGGTATCTCAATTAAAGTATGTATCAGAGGAAAGATATAATACTGCAAAGATATTCTTCGGATAGTGTTATGAATTGGCCAAATATTTTAAATGGTATTATTCAATCACTTTTTACTATTTTAATAACTTTTTTAATGTTCTATTTAGCCGGTTTATTAAAAAAAAGATTCGGCAAAGACATCTCGGATAAATATTTAAAAGCTGCAAATATTGCAGTTAAAATAACTGAACAGACGTATAAAAAATCAACCGATATATCTAATGCTGAAAAGAAGAAAATGGCAATGAATATTGCAAGGGAAATTTTAAATAAGGAAAATGAAAATAAAATAGATGACAAATTACTTGACAGGACCATTGAAGCATCTGTTTATGAAATAGGGAGAAAAAAATGAAAAAGTTGTTTTTACTAATCGTATTAGTTCTATTTACCTCATTATTTAACGGTGAAGTTATAGATAGAGTTATTGCAAGGGTCAATGATCAGATCATAACCGATTTTGACATACGCTTATTAATGTTTATGCAAAAGAATAAAATGTCATATAGTGATATATTACAAAAACTTATTGATGAAGATCTTATTATTGCATCTGCAAAGGATATGGATTATAAGATCCAGGATGAACAGGTAAATTATAATGTGGACCAAACCATTGCAAACCAGCGGGCAAGATACGGAAGCGATTCTTTATTTTTAGCAGCATTGAAAAATGAAGGAATGACGCTCTCATCATTAAAGGAGAATTATAGAAAACAGATTAAAAATAGTATGCTGAAAGAAAATATATTGGAAGACAAGGTGAAAAAAAAGATATCAATTACAACAGATGAAGTTCAAAAGTATTATAATGACCATAAAGATGAGTTTATTAAAACTCCTAAGACCTTTTCAATACAAACAGCATATATTTCTGCTATTGATTTTAATAAAATGAAATATATCTATAAAAACATCACACGTGGAAGAAAGGTTCCTTCTTTTGTGATATCAAAGAAATTTAAAAAATTATATAAGAACTTATTAAGTGATGAATTTCAAAAGTTATTGGCGAAAAATAAAAAATATTCGAATTATATTATTAATGAAAATGGAATGAATTTCTATAAAATACTGAAATGGGATAATAAATATCCCTCTGTTATTTTTTATACAATTCCTTTCGTTACAACAAACCGATCTTTTGCCAATGCTGAGAGAACAGTGAAAAAGTATATAACCCAAATTGGTCAAGGAGCAAATTTCGGCAATATCAAAACAAAATCCAATATGGATTATGAGACAATTTTTAAAGATGGTGATATTACATTGAAGGAATTACCAAAGCAATACAAAGAAAAATTTAATAGTGCTAAAAAGAATGGGATATTCTATGTAAAGGTATTAAAGGGATTTTATATTATAAAGGTAAATAATATTAGCGATATTGAGTATTCCAAACTGGGGAAAAGCTTTGATGAAATTTACAAAAAAATATATGCCATAAAATACAAAGAACTTTATGACGATCTTATAAAAAGTGCAAAAAAAGAAAATTATGTAAAGGAGTACAAATGAATCTAAATGAATTAAATGATAAACAGAGGGATGCGTTGAAAGAGCTTGGGAATATCGGCGCAGCACATGCGGCAACCGCCTTATCTCAAATGCTCGGACAGAAGATCGAAATGACCGTTCCAAAAGTAGATCTTGTAAAAAGAACGCAAATAGAGAAATCTGAAAAATCCATTGATAAAATGGGTATCTCTATTTATACTGATGTTTATGGTAAAATTACAGGAAAGATCCTAATATTCTTCGAATACAGCAATGCCTTAAATTTGGTTAAAATGCTTATGCAGAATAAAGATATTTCGGGCATCACAGAGATTGAAGAATCTGCTTTAAAAGAGGTTGGAAATATCCTTTCATCATCATATCTAAACGCTATTTCCACACTTATTGACGGCATTTTACTACCATCAATTCCTGCAATTACAATTGATTCTTTAACCGGGGTATTGTCCTTTTTCTCAAATAAATTCAAGGGCGTGATTCAAAATGCTCTTTGGATCAAAACAGAATTAAGAAGCGAAACAAATACTATTGTAGGAGATTTTTTTCTCTTTCCGCACGATGCAAGCTTAAATATTATTTTTGAAGCAATGAATGTATAAATGTAAATGGATATAAGAAAACCCGTCGTCGCAGGCAGTTTTTATTTTAATGATAATAACCAAATCAAAAATTTTGTCTTAAATAATAAATTAAATACCGTAGCCAATGCCAAAGCGATCATTTCCCCTCATGCGGGATGGGTATATTCAGGTAAAACGGCAGTTAAGACAATGTGCCAGTTAAAACCATTTAAAAACATTATACTTTTAGGTGTTAATCATCGCGGGATTGGAGCGGGAATTGGTCTGTTTTCTTCTCAGGGAAAATGGAGCTTCCCAAATGGGGAGATATTAATTAATGAGGAGATAGATCAGTTCATTTTTGAAAACTCAAATGGTACAATACCTTTTGATAATAATACCCATAATTTTGAGCATTCTATAGAGGTTCAAATTCCATTACTTATTGAATTGTTCGGAACTAACTTTAATATAATACCTATTTCAATATGGGATTATTCTCAAGCAGCATTAGAATTTTTGGGAAGTTTGATCATTCGAACATTAGAACGATTTCCTAATACTGCAATACTGGCAAGCAGCGATTTTACACATTATGAAAATGCAGATTTTGCAAAGGAACAGGATAATCTTGCAATTCGAAAGATCCTTATAAATGATTATGAGGGATTTTATAAAGTAGTGAATGAACATAATATTTCATTATGCGGATTAGGTCCTATCTATGTTCTTTTAAAAATTGCTGATTATTTTCACTGGAATAGTAGTATTGTTGAGCATACTAATAGTGGTGAAGTAACAGGTAACTTTAATGAGGTCGTATCATATTGTGGAATTAAATTTGTATGAAGATCTCGGCTTTTAAATTAAAAATCTTCAATATCTGCCCTTTACGATATTTTTATCAATACGAGCAGGGGTTGGGGAAAATATATAACGAAAATAATGCAGCATTAAAATTTTCGAAGTTGATACATGAGTCGCTTTTTGAAATTATAGAAAAAGATTCAGCGAAAAAAGCAAAAGAAATAGTTGTTAAAAAAGCAAAAGAACTTGAAATAAATCAGGTGGATCTAATTCAAAAAGCTATTCTTAGACTTGAGACATATGTCAAAGAAGACGCTGTATTTGGGAAAGTATATAGAAATAATGAATATATAAAAACCTACTGGGCTTCTAATGAATTTGGCGTTATGGTAGATCGAATAGATATTGAGATTGTTAACAAAGAAAAATTTTTAACCGTTATTGATTATAAAACAGGAAATTCCATCCCTTCGGAGGAAGAACTGAAAAATGATCTTCAGCTGAATTTATACCGTATATTAATAGAGGAAAAATTTAAGATCCCGGTAATACGCATCGTATTCTCCAATGTAAATTTAAATAAAGAGGTTATTTTAGAAAGACAGGATTTCATGCCTATTAATGATATAAAAGCACATATAAAGAATTTTGTAACCAAGTTATTTGCTTATAAAAAAAATGGTTTTCCCCCAAATACCGGTAGCCATTGTATTTACTGCCCTTTTAGAATAATTTGTCCACATGTCGATGAAAATGTTAGATACTCAAAGAACAATACACCCATATTAGGGGATCTTTACAATTTTATTGAGATAACAAAAGAATTATC
>CAYVPX010000086.1:0-7555 GCA_964453935.1 uncultured bacterium
TCATCCAGAGGGAACTTGTTCCCGTAGGGATCTCATGAGATTGCGACGCATAATATCAATCAAAAGTCGAAGGTCGAAGGTCAAAAAGGTTGAAAAGTTCAAAGGTCATAATACAGTGAATAGTAAAAAGTTAATAGTAAATAGTAGAAAAATCATAAACCTCAAACCTTAAACTCCGAACTTTAAATGGGGCGTTCACGAACGACCCCTACAATGGTGCATTATATTTTACTGTCAATTGTCAATTGAAGAAGGTCAAAGGTCCGAAGGATGCAATGGGAAGAATTTATGAGCATTCCTGGTTAAAATTTCATTTGTTTCTTCAAAACTAAGATCTTTTAATTCGGCTATTTTTTCAATGATATACTTTACATAAATAGGACGGTTTAATTTACCTCTGAAAGGAACAGGTGTTAAGTAGGGACCATCTGTTTCTGCCATAATTCTGTCAATTGGTGCATATTTTGCAACATCCCTAACAGATTGTGCTTTTTTAAATGTGATCACACCGGTAAATGAGATCATATTCCCAAGATCAAGCACCTGCTTTGCCTCATCAATACCATAAGCAAAACAATGCCAAACAATATTTTTATAATCAAGTTCTTTTACTATATCCAAGGTATCCTGAAATGCTTCTCTGGAATGCAAGATGACAGGAATATTCAAATTTTTTGCGATACTTAATTGACTTTCAAAAACCTTTTTTTGCTCATTTTTTTCACAAAAAACATTATAATAATCCAAGCCGATCTCTCCTATAATACTGCTTTCCCCTATGACTGAATTTAATTTATTCTCAATATCATTGATGTTAACACCCTTGCACTCTTCGGGATGAACTCCAAATGCAGGGACTATAAAAGAATATTTTTCGCTTAATGTTTTGACCTCATCAATGGTTGACATACTCACTGCCGGAACAATGACAAAAGACATCATTTTTTGGATTTCATCTTTTATTTCGTTGAAATTCTTCTTGTATTGTTCATCATTAAGGTGACAATGTGTATCAATTAGACGATCTTTTGAAATATTCATATGCAAAAATGGAAAAAGCTGTTTGCAAATTCAGGGATTCCACCTTATTCCCACCTTCAATCTCAACGGTATCATTACATTTTTCTTCAATGTCTTTTGGAATTCCTTGACCCTCATTTCCGAAAATAAAGATAGCGTTTTTAGGAAAATTAAATTGCGATAACATCGTATTACCCTTTTGAGTTATGCCTACCAAATGATATTTATCAGCACTGTTCTCAAAAAAGATATTGATATTTTCAATATGATAAAAATTCATAAAGAATACCTGTCCCACAGATGCTCTTATTGTTTTAGGATTAAATGGATCCACACTTTGATATAAGTAAAGTTTGTCAATACCGAACCATTTAGCACTTCTTACAATGTTACCGAGATTTGTCGGATCTTGATTGTGAAGCAATAAAAAAGCATGGTCAGAAAGGGGGTGAGCTGCTTCTTTCAGAGATTTAAATGGGAAGACACCTATGATCCCCTGTGGATTTTTTGTTGTCGTTAGAGAATTATAATCATACTTGTTAAGATAAACGACGGGAGCTCTTTTTTTTATTTCCTTAATAAAATTTTTATATCTGACCTTAAATTCCTCTAGAACATATATTGTTAACGGAGCTACCATTTTTGAAATATCCCGAATGATCTTCATGCCTTCAACAAGGGTCATTTTATATTCCAAACGGTACTTTTTCTGTGATAATTTTTTTGCTCTTTTTACTGAAATATGGTCATTATTCATCTATATTGAAAACCTTTTTCCATACATCCCAAATATTGGTTGCAAAATTAATGGAAAGTTTCGTTTTTATCTCTATTGGAACTTCTTCCAGAGTATTTTTATTGTCAATGGGTATAAATACTTTCTTAATACCCTCTTTATGTGCGGCGAGTAGTTTTTCTTTTAATCCGCCTATGGGAAGAACATCTCCTTTTAAGGTCAATTCACCCGTCATTGCACAATCCCATGAAACCTTTTTTTTCGATAATGCGGATAGTAAGGATGTGGCAATTGTAATTCCGGCAGAGGGACCATCCTTAGGTATTGCACCTTCCGGAACGTGAATATGTATATCATTTTTCTCAAATATCTCTTTTTTAATCCCAAGTTTTTTATAGTTTGATTTGATCAAACTCAAAGCGATCTGGGCAGATTCCTGCATCACTTTTCCAATTTGTCCGGTAATAATTATCTTCCCTTTACCGGCGATCAATAATGTTTCAATGGAGAGATATACACCGCCGTATTGGGTCCATGCAAGTCCGTTGACCACCCCAATTTGGTTCTTTTTTTTAATATGAGAGATCCTATATTCTTGAAGACCTAAGAATTTATGGACCTGTTCTTTATTCACATTTATGGGAAATTTGATTTTTTTGTTATCACCTAAAACAATGGATTTCGCTATTTTCCTACATACCTTTCCTATTTGTCTTTCAAGATTTCTTACACCAGCTTCCATTGTAAAATGTTCTATTATTTCCATTAAACCTGTTTTATTAAATTTAACCTGAGTTTTTTTTAATCCGTTTTCTTTCAATTGCCTGGGAATAAGAAAATATTTTGCAATATAGAATTTTTCCAATGAGGTGTAGCCTGAAAGATTGATTATTTCCATCCTGTCTCTTAGTGGATCGGGAATATCATAAATATTATTTGCCGTTGTAATAAAAAATACCTGAGAAAGATCATAGCTTACTTCAAGATAATGGTCTATGAACATAAAATTCTGTTCGGGATCCAAAACCTCAAGCATTGCAGAAGCAGGATCACCCCTAAAATCAGATGCCATTTTATCTATTTCATCCATTAAAAATACAGGATTAACTACCTTTGCTCTTTTCATTGTCTGAATAATTTTGCCGGGTAATGAACCAATATAGGTCTTCCTATGCCCTCTGATCTCCGCTTCATCACGAACACCGCCAAGCGAAATCCTTACAAATGTCCTACCCATCGCCGAAGCAATAGCTTTACCTAAGGATGTTTTACCAACCCCTGGAGGACCTACAAAGCAAATAACGGGTCCCTTTTTCCCTTTTGCTAAATGTCTAACAGCAAGTATTTCAATTATTCTTTCTTTTATTTTTTCCAATCCCCAATGACTTTTATCTAAAATTTGCCATGCCTTTTTTATATTCTCATTTTCTTTACTTTTATTATACCATGGGATAGAAGTTAACCAATCCAGATAATTGAGAATAACAGTATATTCAGGGGAATAATTAGGGGTATATTCTAATTTATTTATCTCTTCTATTGCGTGTTCATTTGCCTCTTTGGCTAAATGAGCTTTTTTAATTTTTTCTCTCAATTCATCAATTTCATTTTTCTGCCCGTCCAATTTATTTAATTCACTTTTTATTGCATCCAATTCCTGTGATAGGATTATTCTCTTTTGAGCATTATCAAGATTGTTCTTTACCTTAGCTCTGATCTTAGATTGCAATTTAGCGATCTCATATTCATTGTTAACATGAACAAGAAGTTTTTGAAACATTTGATAGAGATCATTATATTCCAAAAGTTTTTGTTTTTCTTCGAATGAGATCTTTAATTGAAATGCTATGTTCATAGCAATTTGAGTAGGGTTATGCAGAAGATGTATCTTTTCCAAAAGATCCTCACCAATTGGAGAATTATCAGATAATCTTAATAAATTCTCAAAACTTTTTACAATCTCCTTAGAGATAGCCAGGATGGGTTTCAATTGTTTCTTTTCGTATGGATAAGCTATTGCCTTAACCTTAAAAAAAGGTTCTTTTTGTGTGAATCTTAATATTTTTCCACGTTCAACTACTTGAACCAATAATTTTACCGTATTATCAAAATCTCTTTTTTCCTTTACGATCTTCGCGATTACCCCCACCTTTTCAATTTCCTGAGCTGCCGGCTCTTCCAATTCTCCCTTTTTCTGAACAGAAAGAAAGATCAAGCTTCCTTGTTTGCTAACATTATTTAGTGCCATCAATGATTTTGGTCTTCCCACTAAGAACGGGAAAATAAGTTCCGGAAATGCAACCATATTGCGAAGTGGAATTAAAGGTAGATTATATTCTTTTGTCATGCGAATTTTCTCTTTACAATAACAGGATCCTCATTTCCCTTAACGAAATCTTCTGTTATAATGACCTTATCTACATTTTTCATTGAAGGCAGTTTATACATAACATCTATTAAAAGATCTTCAACTACACTTCTTAAACCTCTTGCTCCCATTTTTTTATCCTTTGCCTTTTTAGCAATTGCAAATAAGGATTCTTTTGAAATTTCAAGTTTAATATTATCTATTTCAAATAGTTTTTGATATTGTTTAATGATGGCATTTTTGGGTTTAATTAATATATCAACCAATTGTTCTTCAACTAATTCTTGAAATGTAACACGAATAGGAATTCTTCCAACGAGTTCGGGAATCAAACCAAATTTAATAAGATCGTGAGATTCAATATTTTTAATGAGATTATCATCGGATTGAGCGACATTAGAATTACTTTGAAAACCAATAACTTTTTTATTTAACCTTTTTGCAATGATCTTTTCAAGACCTGAGAATGCGCCGCCAAGAATAAATAAAATATTTCTTGTGTCAATAGGAGTAAACTCTTGATAGGGGTGTTTTCTTAATGTTCCCTTGGGTACATTTGAAACGGTTCCTTCAATGATCTTTAATAAAGCCTGTTGTACACCTTCCCCACCAACATCTCTTGTTATCGATGGATTTTCGCTTTTCCTCGTAATCTTATCTATCTCATCTATATAAATAATGCCTCTTTCTGCCGCATCAATATTCATATTAGCTGCTAATATCAATCTTGCTAAAATATTCTCAACATCATCGCCGACATAACCTGCCTCGGTTAAGGTCGTCGCATCTGCAATGGCAAAAGGGACCTTAATAAATTTTGCAATGGTCTGTGCCATTAATGTTTTTCCTGAACCACTGGGACCGACAAATAGAATATTACTTTTTTCTATTTCAATGTCATTTTCGCTTCTTCTTGAAATGTTATGATTAATTCTTTTATAATGATTGTAAATTGCAACAGCGAGATATTTTTTCGCAGAATCTTGCCCAATAACATACTCATCAAGATGATTTTTAATATCCTCAGGTGTAGGCATATTAAATGTAAATTTTCTATGAAGGTTTTTAAGGCACGCAGGGCAATAGATCTTCCCATCAATAACAGTTAATTCATCTTCCTCAAAATATTTTCCACAACTTGAACATTTTTTCATTCGGTTACTTTCTTCTTTCAATCACTTCATCAATGAGACCGTAATCTTTTGCTTCCTGAGCCGTCATGAAATGATCTCTTTCTGTATCTTCAAGTAATCTCTTTGCCGTTTGTCCGGTATGCTTGGAAAGGATCTCTATCAATCTTTTCTTTGTCTTCAGGATCTCTTCCGCATGGATCTTGATATCGCTTGCCTGACCTTGAACACCACCAATGGGCTGATGAATAAGTATCTGTGAATTTGGAAGGGAATATCTTTTGCCTTTTGAACCGCTTGCTAATATAACTGCTGCCATACTTGCCGCTGAACCAATACAAACAGTAGCAACATTTGGTTTAATATATTGAATAGTATCATAGATAGCTAACCCGGCGGTAACATATCCCCCGGGAGAATTCAAATATATATAGATGTCCTTTTCCGGATTCTCCATTTCTAAAAACAATAATTGTGCTGTAATGCTATTAGCAACATAATCATCAATGGGGGTACCCAAAAAGATGATTCTATCTTTTAATAATCTGGAATAAATATCATATGCTCTTTCACCACCTATTCCGGTTTCGATAACATAAGGCACCAATCCATTAATGATCCTATTTTGTTTCTTTTCCGTCATCTTTTCCCTCCTCTGATTTTATATTTTTAACCTTTTTCACTTCTTTTTTTTCTGATTTTTTCACTTCTTTCTTTTTACTATCCTCTAACCTCGAACCGCTATCCTCTTGTTTAACTTTCTTTATCTTTGCACTTTTGTAAAGTATATCATCAATTTTTTGGTATAGAATGTTCTCTTTTAATTTATCTTTCAGTTGTGCATTTGTTTTATAAAAACTCTCAACACCATCAATAGAAATATTATTTGCTTCTGCTATTTGTTTAAAATGTTCTTTCAGATCTTCATCTGTTACCTTCAGATCTTCATGTTCCATTATATATTTTCTAACATAGTTTATACGTAAACCTTTCTCTACATCCGCTTTTATATCTTCTTTCTTAAATTGATCCTCACTCAATGGCATTTTATACTGTTCTTCATATTTTTCCTTTTCAGAGCGATATACCTCATCAAGCATCTTTTCAAAATAATGAGGCGGCATATCAAAGGGAAATTTCTCAATGATCTTCCCATATATTTTCATTACCGAATCTTTTTTTACATCTGATATGGTATTCTTAGTGATCTCTTCTTTTAATTTTTTCAAAAGTTCATCTTTTGTTTTAATACCAGGCATTACTTTTTCAAATAACGCTTCATTTTCTTCCGGATGTTTTTTTAATTTAATAGCTTTTACAGTGAATTTATAGGTTACTGTTTTATTCTTTAAGTTCTTTGATGCATCATCCCCGTATTTAACCGTTTCTTCGTATTGTTCACCTTTTTTCACATCTTTAAAGAGTTTATAGAATTCCTTAGGATTTTTTTTCTCAGAATAAATAAGCGGATATGTTTTCATTTTATTATTTTCTTTACCATCGATTATTTCAACATAATTGGATAATTCAATCAAAGCATCTTCTGATACCTTATCACTTTCACCCCATGTTTCGAAATTCTTTAAAATATTTTCATATGCCTCTTGCACATGCTTATCATTTACATCAATTTCCGGTTCTTCAATCTCGTACCCCTTGTATTCAAGTTCGAGCTCAGGCATATATTCAATATTAATAATAAATTTACCATCGTTCAAATTTACTTCTTTCAATTCAAAATGAAGAGGTTCTTTTTTATTTTTTTCTAATTTATCATAAAACTGTTTCAACACAAATGATTGTAATTCCTCATTTATATATTCTGAATATCTTCCGATTATAATATATTCAGGGGCATGACCTTTTCTATAACCCGGAACATTTGCACTACTTTTAATTTGGTTAATAAGCTCTTTTTTCTTATTGTCCAAATCCTCTTTTTTTACAGTAATTTCGTATTCTACCAAATAATCATTTATTTCCTTCGTTTGGTATTCCATTTCAAACTCCTTTGATATAAGATATGCGAGAGGTGGGACTTGAACCCACACCCTAAATTAGGACAGGATCCTAAATCCTGCGTGTCTGCCAATTTCACCACTCTCGCAAAAATGGGCCTTCAGGGACTCGAACCCTGAACCTACTGATTAAGAGTCAGTTGCTCTACCGATTGAGCTAAAGGCCCATATGCAAAAAAGGGTGGGTGATGGGGCTTGAACCCACGACCCTCGGAACCACAATCCGATGCTCTGCCAATTGAGCTACACCCACCATAAATTATAATTTGTTATTTTATCAAAA
>CAYVPX010000087.1:0-2925 GCA_964453935.1 uncultured bacterium
TGTTACTATTAGGTAACATATAACCCTGTGTTTAGATAATTATTCCGGATAATCCCCCAATATAATAACAGATATAATTTGGCACAGAACAAGCATATAGGATTGTGTTCTTTGAAACTTACATATAACAATAGGAGGTCATTATGAAGAGAGCTGTAACATTTTTAATCTTAATATTATCTATATTAGGAACTTTTGCAAATAGGGGCGAGCTCGTGTATAACATCACAAGAATAAACGGTCAATACAATCTTGAACTTGACCTAAGAAATATTCAATTTGATACAATTATGATCTTTGCCAAGATCAAAGAGAAATATAAAATAATAGGAAAAATAGAGCAAATTGATGGAGAAATTCCCGTGTATTATTCAATTCCATTGAAGTATAGACTGAAAGATATAGAAATTATTCTTGTGAATAAAACGGAATTATACTCTAAAAAGGTATATATAAATTCCAAAAAACAAAGAATACTTGCTACAAATAAGTCCCATTTCTTTTATATTGATCTAAGTAATATTTTATTATTTTAATATTAGAATTCGGGTACACTTGCAACACAACCATTTTAACCATCATACTTATTTTTTAATATCTAAATCTTCAATTTTTTGATATATGGATTTCCTGCTTAATCCTGAGAGTTTCGATGCCTTATTGATATTCCACCCTGTCTGCTCCAATAAATTGGAAAAATAACTAAACTCAAAACTTTTTATAACCTCATTTTTTAGTTTGTGGAAATTATCTATCTTTGTATTTTTTATTAGATCTTTTTGGTGTACACTATTATAAAAATCGCGGGGAATATCACTTACATCAAAAATGTTATCACTATCTAAAAAACTTAATCTCTCTATAAAATGCTTCAATTCCCTAATATTTCCAGGCCAATTGTACTTAGTTAATACCTTATAGAAGTCATCCGCAATTGTAATGCCTCTCTTGATCTCTCCTACGAACTTGCGTATAAGAATAGGAATATCCTCTTTTCGTTCTCTCAGTGGCGGTATATAAATGGGAAAAATATTTATTCTATAATAAAGGTCTTCTCTAAATTCATTTTTTTCTACCTGTTTCCGGAGGTTTTTGTTAGTTGCAAATACCATGCGGATATTGACCTTTCTTTCCTTAGCATCCCCAATGGGTAAAAATGTATGATTTTCCAAGAATCTCAATAATTTTACCTGCGCCGACATGGGGAGATCACCTATTTCATCAAGGAACACACTCCCATTATTAGCGCTTTCAAAAATTCCTTTCTTATCGGAATAAGCACCTGTAAATGCACCTTTCCTGTACCCGAACAGTTCGGATTCTATCAATTCTCGGGGGATAGCACCGCAATTAACGGAAATAAAATTTTCGCCGGAGCGATTGCTGGAAGTATGTATCAGTTTCGCAAATTCTTCTTTTCCCACACCTGTTTCACCTAAAAGAAGAACAGGAACATCTTCCTTTGCAATTCTCTCCGCAAGGTCCATAGCACTTTTAAAAGCCGGACTTTCACCAATGAGATTAAGATTCTTATCCATATCTATTTCAATATTTCCGCTAGGTGTAGTAAGTAATTTTTTTATGGTATTTAAAAGTTCGTCTATTTTAAAAGGTTTTGCCAAGAAATCATTGGCTCCGAATTTCATACATTCCACAGCATCGTCCATTGTACCAAATGCTGTTAGAACAATAATAGGCGTAATGATTTTTGATTTTCTTATCTTCTTTATCAAAGTCAATCCATCCATTTCAGGCATTTTCAGATCACTTATAATAATATCGAAGCTATTTTTGGAAAGAATATCATAAGCGATTTTGCCATTTCCCGCAGTGGTTACCTGAAAATTATTTAATGCCAAGAATTGTTTGATTGCATTGAGCATATATTTCTCATCATCAACAACTAATATATTACTCATAAGTTATTTCTCCTGATATTCTTTCAATTAATCCATCATCAATAACAGATAATAATTTTTTATTCGTTATTTTTTCCTTTAAATATTTATAATTTATCATGGCATTATTTCTTAATGTATTTTCAATATAATCACTTATAAAAAGTAATTGATGCTCAAAGGTGATATTCTTTCCAATAAGATGATGATTACTAATAATTTTTGCATATTTTTGCAAGGGTGAGATCTTATTTAATAACATTGCTCCGATGGTTTGATGTAAATGAGGGTCTTTACTCTTCAGCATAAATATTTTACCAATATCGTGTAATAACGCCGCTTCTTTCATTAAGATTATTTCTTCTTTCGTTAAATTCAATTGATCTGCTATTATCTCAACGATTTTCGAGACATTTTTTGAGTGCCCGTTTTTTAAGGTTTTAATTTCAAAAAGCTCATTTTGAATAGCATATCTTTTGAAAAGCGTATTCTCATAATCTCCTGTTAATCCAAAATCTAAGAGGAGCTTTTTAAATTGCTTGAAATTTTGTTTAATGTAATCTCTCTTATAATTGGGTATAAATACCGGTTCTTTGAAATATAAAAGTATATACATATAACTTCCATTAATATATGCCGTACTGATATATTTTATCTCAGGTGTATGCTGGAATGCATTCTCGCCCATGAGAAAATAATCAAAATTATCTATTTTGTATAGTCCTTCCTTAAAGGGAATATTTTCATACTCTTTTTTAATGAAGGATTCCCCTAAATTTCCGATAATCTTATATATACCGTTCTCCTTAAAAAAAATAGCACAAATAAAAGGATTAATACCAAGATTTTTAATCAGATCGTTTAAAAATTTATTGGAAAGTGTCATCAAAAAGTAATGATAATCCAAGGTACCGTTAACAAAAAGTGTAACCATCTGATCTATATCCTTTTCTTTTAAAGAAAAATCAATAATATTTTTATATTTCTCGTCAATATAGTTAAAATATTTATTGAAAGTAATATTTTT
>CAYVPX010000087.1:3025-5534 GCA_964453935.1 uncultured bacterium
TATTTTTATATTTCTCGTCAATATAGTTAAAATATTTATTGAAAGTAATATTTTTAGGAAAATATTTTAATTTTAACTTTTTAAACGCCATTTTTGAAAAGATAAAAACATCTTTTTTAGCATAGTAAAGATAAAGTGATGTAGTAAGCTGGCTCTCGTTACGAGGAACAATTATATAAACGGAATCCATTGATTTATTGTTGAAAATATGATCCAGCAAGGATAAATCAATATCCTTGCAAAATAATATTGCTTTTTTTGAATCAAGTATCACATCAATATCATAGTTATTTATTGCTGTTTTTTCTTTAAAATATTCTTCGGCATTAATTTTAATATCTTTTTGAAATGCCTTAAATGCTATTTCTTCCATGTTGTGATCAATTCCTTTAATTTTTCATAATTATATGGTTTTTTCAGAAAAAATAAATTTTTGTTTTTTTTAAGTATTACATTTTCTTCAAGATAACCTGTGGTTATTATAACCTTTACCTTCTTTTCGAGTTTTAAGATCTCCTTTGCTAACTCATCGCCGTTCATTTCAGGCATTACAAGATCGGTAATAACAACATTAAAATTACCTCTTTTGAATTTTTTTAAACCTATTTTACCATTTTCCGCGACCTCAACATTAAATTTATCGTGTTTGAGCATTTTTCCCATTGCGTCCCGAATGTATGCTTCATCTTCAATAAAAAGGACCTTAATTTTTTCATTGGGAATTACGTTCAAATGTTTATTTCCCTTTGATTCTTTTGTTATAATGGGCTTCTTATTCTTACAAATAGGAAGTAATATTGTAAAAGAAGTGCCTTCACCCACATTTGAATCAACAAAAATATTTCCCCCGAATTTTTTAATTATACCATAACTTGTAGCAAGTCCCAATCCTGTACCTCTTTTTCTTTTCTTTGTGGTGAAAAAAGGTTCGAATATATGTGGTAAAATGTTTTCGGGAATACCTTTTCCATTATCATTGATCAAAAATTTAACATATTCTCCCTTTTTTATAGTATATTTTCCCGTATCCACTTTATTGGAAAGATCAATGACTTTAACCATAATAATTATTTCACCTTCTTTACTAATGGCATCCTTTGCATTGGAAATAAGATTTAACAATACCTGAAGGAATTTCGTTTCATTGACATAAATAGTTTTCTGTTTTTTATCAGTTTTAATTAGAATTTTTATTTTCTCTCCGGCAAGTTTCTCGAAAAAGAGTTTATGTTTATTAAGAAAATGGTTTACATCTATATATTGCATTTTTACTTCGGCTTTCCTTGCATAATCAAGGAGTTCTTCAACAATATGTTTACCGGAATTGATCGTATCCTCAATTTTTTCGTAAATATTATCATCAAATTCCTTGCTTTCGCGAAGATATTTTACATTTAAGTATATACCCGTTAAAATATTATTAAAATCGTGTGAAATGCCAGCGGACAATTTTCCCAATGCCTCAAATTTCTCAAAATTTGTCTCTTTTATTTTTTGCTTCGCTTCCATTGTAATATCCCGTTTTATTGCATAGTAGTATTCATCATTTATCCCGGTATTTAACATTTTCCCCACAGTTGAAAGATCATAATAAATGGTACCGTCTTTTCTTTTATTTGTAAATCTTCCATGAAATATCTTTCCCGAATTTATTGTTCGCCAAAATTTCTCGTAAAATTTCTTATCATGATGACCGCTATTCAATATACGAGGATTATTTCCTATTAACTCTTTCTTTGAATAACCGGTCATTTTGCAAAATGCCTTATTTACATATTTTATAATTCCGTCTTTATCGGTCATTATAAAGCCATCGGTCATTCTGTTTACTATATCAAGAACCGAATGTGAAAATCTTTCGCTTTCATATTCCGGGGTCATATCAATAGCCAGTAATGTCCCGCCGAATATTTTATTATTGATCTTCATTGGGAAAGCATAGACCTTAAAAAATTTTTGTAATTTTCTAAAATAACTTAAATAAAAAAACGACTTACTGATACTTTTCCCTTCAAGCACCTTATTTAAAACATAATGAAGATCTTTATTCTCAATATTTTCCATATTAAAATTTAAGATTTCTTCATCTGAAATCTTTAACATCCGTTTTAATTTGTTATTTACGAAATAAATATTTTTGTACTTATCAAAAAAAAGCAGTCCGAAAAGATTGGATGCCAATAAATTATTGTACAATGAATATATCCTATTTTCAGATCTTTCTCTTGTAATTTTCTCAGAAATATCATTAAAAGAAGCAAAAAATAATCTACTATTATAAATTCTTTTGGATGTTATAAAAAATTCCGCGGGGAATTCATGACTTAATGCATCAATAACAAAAGCTTCTTTATGAATTGCTTTTCTAAATATATTTATTTTGGGGTCTTCTTTTAGATTGTCAGGAAAAATATCTTTTAAATTATTGATATTTTCAAAATCTTGCCTGAACTTGGTACTTTTATATAATATCTCTCCTGATTTATTATATAAAATAAAATATTCGTAT
>CAYVPX010000087.1:5634-7523 GCA_964453935.1 uncultured bacterium
GGTACTTTTATATAATATCTCTCCTGATTTATTATATAAAATAAAATATTCGTATTTTGGGACAATACTCTGCCATATTTTACCCTCTGAGGTCATGAGATAATCTTTTATTGACCAAGAAACTATTTCTTTTACTATTTTTTCCTTTATCTCCAATTGATGGTTTTTAGATCCACTCCTTTTTTTGATTATTATCAAAATATCTCTTGCCGCAGCCACCTGAAAAAATTCTTTTCTACCTGCATTATATTTTTTCTTAATTTCTTCAATATTTGAAAAAGATACCGTTTTTTCTTTATCTATGGCGATTTTGTACTTATCTCCATATTTGATAAAAATATAAATGTCGGATTGCCAAACAAAATTTCTAAGATTCTTTTTAATAGCATTTGAGATTGGAATGATAAAACTTTCTTTTAATAAGAATTGATTCAGATTCTCTAAATTATTTATCATTTTTCGTTTATAAACTGCAGTAATTCTTCCAGATCAAAGGGTTTTTGCAGAACATGATCCGGCTTATTCTTACCCACAAGCCCCTTGATCTCGTCAATATATCCTGATATTGCAATTATTCTTGTAAATTTTGAATTTTTCTTTACATATTCAATAAGTGCTTTACCATCCATTTTGGGCATTAAAATATCTGTTATTATAACAGGATATTTATTCTTTTCCATGATCTCAATCGCCTCTTTTCCATTTGCTACGGCATCTACACCAATGCCTTCAAATTCTAAGAATTTTTTAATGCTATCCCTCATTAAAGGATCATCTTCCACCAAAAGTATCTTCATATTCTCCCCCGAAAATCACCCTTACTACCGTCCCTTTTTTGTAAGCGGATTTAATATCTATATTGCACTCGTTTTTATCAACGAGATATTTAACTATGGAAAGACCCAGTCCCGTGTTTTTCTCGGATTTTGTAGTAAAAAAAGGCATATATATTTTTCCCATATTCTTTTTTAATATACCTGTTCCGTTATCTGTTATTTCTATTATTATATCGAATTCACTCTTTTTAATGCTGATATTTAATTTGGGTTGGTTCCGTTTTTCCATAGCTTCACATGCGTTTAATAGAATAAGATAAATGATCTCGTAAAGATCATTTTTATTCATAAGTATGGTATAATTCTTTTTCCCCGGTTTAAAATTAATACTTACATCACTAAATCGATATTTTCTGATATTTTCAAAAAACTCTAAAATATTTTTAACCTCACTATTGATATTTAGTAACTCTTTTTTATCCTCTGTTTTGGCGAATTTACTTATATTAAAAACAATATGTGATGCACGGTCAACGGCACTAAGTATATTATTATAGATCTCTTTCTTCTCCTTGCCCTTCTCCTGCATATTAAGATATTGAATATAGGTGGAAATAATCGCCAAGGGATTATTGATCTCATGTGCAAGTCCTCTGGACATCAAACCAATGAGAGTGTAGCGATTATATGAGATGTTTTCATTTAGTGAGAAATAAGTAAAAAAATGTGTGTAGTATTTTATTACAAGGTATAATCGCTTAAATATTTTCATAATTTTTTCATTATGATAATCAATGGAAAGTTCGAAAATTCCACCTTTTAATAATAATTTGTTCCCATCCTCATAGAGATTGATATCTAATTTTTCACCGACATTGGTAAACTTTATTTTTATATCCTTTCTATATTGTTGTGGGAATTGAGACAAGATTTCCGCTTTTATAAAAGAAAAACTCTTCTCATTAAATGGTACAATTACTTTTTTCCACATAGTAGTATTATAACATAAAAAAATTTTTTTTCAAGATAGTCAGTGCAAAAAAAAAGGCGGGTTATTTGCCCGCCTTTTGAAGGGGATATGCAAGTTGAACATTTGATATTATTGATATACAA
>CAYVPX010000088.1:0-7473 GCA_964453935.1 uncultured bacterium
TTTTTATAATTTTACCAGTTTAAATTTTAAAGTCAAGCAAAAATGCAAAAAATATTAGTAAGTAGTGGATAATCAAAAATTATTATTTGAAGTTGGTTGAAAAAAAGTGCTAAATTTGATAAAATAAATAAATTTAATTAGGAGGATTTATTATGTCAGGACATAATAAATGGAGCAGTATTAAGAGAAAAAAAGCTGCTAATGACGCGAAAAAAGGTAAGATTTTTACAAAAATTGCTAAGGAACTTACAATGACTGCCAAAAATGGTGGCGATCCGGATTCTAATCCAAGTTTACGGGCAGCATTGGATAAAGCTAAATCGGTTAATATGCCTAAGGATAATATCGAGAAGGCAATTAAAAAAGGTACGGGGGAACTTCCCGGTGTCGTATTTGAAGAGGTTTCATATGAAGGTTATGCTCCTCATGGTATTGCTTTATTAATACAAACAATTACAGATAATAAAAACAGAACTACTGCTGCAATAAGGCATTTATTGACAAGATATGGCGGTAATTTAGGTGAAAATGGTTGTGTTGCATGGAATTTTGAAAAGAAAGGGCAGATCTTTATAGCAAAGGAATTTACAGATGAAAATTCCTTAATGGAGATAGCAATGGAAGTAGGTGCTGATGATCTTAAAACAGAATCCGATGGTTTCTATGTTTATTGTGATTATAAAGACCTTTTTTCTGTGAATGATGCTATAAAAAAAGTGGGAATCAAAATAGATAGTGCAGAAATTACCTTTATTCCGCAAAATACTGTAAAACTTCCGGCAGATCAAACAAAAAAAGTATTAAAATTTTTAGATATTCTTGATGATGAAGACGACGTTCAAAATGTTTATTCAAATCTTGATATTCCTGATGATATTAATTTAGAGGAGGATTAGATGAATAATTTTTCACCAGATAAAAAATTAACAATAGGGTTTTTCGGACATAATTCCACAGGTAAAACATCCCTTGGAGAGGCAATCTTTTATAATGCCGGATTAAAGAACAGAATAGGTAATCCTAATGATGGAACAACGACCTTAGATTTTACTGCCGAGGAAAAAACGAAGAAACAATCTATTAATCTTGCAATGGGATATGGTATCTTTAATGATGTATTGATCAATGTTTTAGATAGTCCAGGATTTTTAGATTTTTTAGGGGAGATCATCTCCGGTATATATGCATGTGATATTGCTGCATTATTTGCAAACCCAGGATCTCCTATTGAGGTAGGATTTGAGAAAACAATGGAATTAGTTAATCAATATGGTAAGCCATCTATTGTAATCTTGAATGGAATTGATAAAGAAAATTCAGACTTTAAAAAATCCTTTGAGGATATTAAAACTTATTCCAATCTTGCTATTGTCCCAATTACCATTCCTGTCGGAGAAAAGGGAAACTTTAAGGGTGTTATCAATTTATTAGATAATAAAATGTATATTGCAAGTGATGGGAAATTGAAATCAGAAGATATTCCCGCAGATCTTAAAGATTATGCCGCCACTTATAAAGAAATAATGGTTGAGTCCATTGCCGAAGCGTCGGATGAATTGACCGATAAATATCTTGAAACCATGGAACTGTCGGAAGAAGATATAGAAAAAGGATTAAGAATCGGTTTAACTAATAATAAGTTCAGACCCCTATTTGTAACATCTGCTATTAAAAATATCGGTGTAGATGTTCTCACAGAAATAACTTCAAAATATTTTCCAAAATATTCTGAATTCTCTGAAATCCCCGGGGAATTAAATGGTGAGCCGGTAAAATTAAAAAGAACTGCCGATGAAACACTTTCAGGTATCATTTTTAAAATAATGACAGATCCTCATTTAGGTGATGTGGTTTCGGCAAAGATTGTATCAGGGCAAGTAAAGGGAGGAAGTGAATTTTTTAATATTACAAAAGATTCCACTGAAAAAGTAGGGCAGATCTTTCAACTTTTAGGAGAGAAGAAAGAAGAGGTTCCAATGGCAAGTGCGGGTGATATAATCGCCTTTGTAAAATTAAAAAATACAGAAACAAAAGATCTTATTTCAGCGAAAACAAGGCAAGTTAAGATTAAAGGTATTGAGTATCCCGAACCTATATATTCCATTGCAATAAAACCAAAATCAAAGGAAGATCAGGAAAAAGTGGGAACTGCTCTTACTAAATTAAACCGCGAGGATCCTTCATTTAAGTTCTTTATGGATAAAGAGTTCGGTGATTTTATACTTTCAGGCATGGGTGATGTTCATATTAGTATTATTCTTGAGAAATTGAAAAGGAAATTTAAAGTTGAATTGGGCACAGAAAAACCTCAGGTTCCATATAGAGAAACTATTACCAAAACAGCCGAAGCGCGCGGTAGATATAAGAAACAAACCGGTGGTAGAGGCCAATTTGGTGATACATGGATAAAGATAGAACCCAATGAAAGCGGCTTTGAATTTGTAGATGCTATTGTGGGCGGAGTAATTCCTAAAAATTTTATTCCTTCCGTTGAAAAAGGTATCAATGGTGCATTAGAATCAGGTATTTTAGCCGGTTATCCGGTTGTTAATGTTAAAGCAACATTATACGACGGTTCTTATCATCCGGTAGATTCTTCGGATATGGCTTTCCAAATTGCCGGCTCCATGGGTTTTAAAGCTGCTTGCCAACAGGCGGGAATGAAATTACTTGAGCCAATTTATGAATTCTATATAACAGTTCCGGATGACAATTTAGGTGATATTATGGGAGATCTTTCAGGACGAAGAGGTCGTATCGTTGGTACCGATCAAAAAAAAGGCGGAAAAACGCTTGTTACTGCAAAGGTTCCACTTGCAGAAATGTTCACCTATATAAACACATTAAAAAGTATGACAAGCGGTAGAGGATTTTACACTATGAAATTTTCCCACTATGAATCTGTTCCTCAAAATATTGCACAGAAGATCATTGAAGCAAAAAAGGCGAGAGAAGAACAAAAATAAATGATAATCCTTGGTATTGATCCAGGTAACGCTATATTAGGGTATGCTTTTATAGAAAAAAATGGGAATGTATTGAAACCTATTAAATATGGAGTTATTACAAGTGAAAAGGACGAAAAGGAAGAAAAAAGGTTACAGATAATCTATGAAGAATTAAGTCAATTATTAGCGGTATATAAACCCGATGAAATGGCAATTGAGAACTTATATTTTACAAATAACCAAAAAACAGCATTTCAAGTAGGGCAAGCAAGAGGTGTTGTATTACTTTTAGCAGCGCTTAATAAAGTTCCAGTATTTTCCTATAATCCGAATGAGATCAAGATTGCCGTTACAGGGTATGGCAGAGCAGGCAAAAAACAGGTTCAGGAAATGGTAAAAAGAATCTTAAACCTTGAACAGATACCTAAACCCGACGACGCAGCCGATGCTGTTGCTGCGGCATTATGTCATATCTATTCACGAAAAATAAAGGTGTTAAAATGATCGTTCAGGTAATTGGAAAGATAATAAAGAAAACATTAAAAAGCGTATATATTTTAACTGGTTCGGGTATTGTACTTGAGATCTTTTCTACTGATTCATCTTTAAGGAAAATAAAAAGCGATGACCAAGTTACCCTTCACACCTTTTTGAAGGTCAAAGATGATGGATTTGAACTTTATGGATTTCTCAAGGAAAATGAGCGAGATGCATTTAAAATCTTGATCGCTATCTCATCTATTGGACCCAGAACTGCTATAGCGATATTAAATACTTTTTCATATGATAAACTACTTACCATTGTGGAAAATGAAGATATTAACTCGTTGATCAAAGTTCCCGGGATAGGTAAGAAATCGGCAAGTCGAATTATACTTGAATTGGCAGGGAAATTAGTTATTAAAAAAACAGAAAATATAGTGCTTGATAAAAATTTTTCTGATGCGAAAGAAGGACTTTTGACAATGGGTTTTAATACTACATATTTGGATGAAGAATTATTCAAATTGGAGAATGAAGATGCATCAATGTCGGTAAAAGATATAATAAAGAGGATATTAAAAGGTGACAAGTGAAGATATAAATAAACCTCAAAGATTCGTAGGTGAAGAAGAGCTTGAAAAAACTCTAAGACCACTATCATTTGATGATTTTATTGGACAAAAAGATCTCATTGAGCATCTGAAGGTTTCAATTCAGGCAGCTAAAGAGAGAAAAGAAGCCTTGGATCATGTTTTATTTTATGGACCTCCGGGCTTAGGTAAAACTACTTTGGCACATATTATTGCCAGTGAATTAGGTGTAAGTGTTCATACGACCACTGGGCCCGCATTGGAGCGGAAAAAGGACATTGCTTCTATTTTATCAAATCTTGAAGAACATGACATATTGTTTATTGATGAGATACATAGATTAAATAGAGCAGTTGAGGAAACGCTTTACCCCGCCATGGAAGATTTTGCCTTGGATATAATTATAGGGCAGGGACCCTCTGCAAAGACTATTCGTCTTGAAGTACCTAAGTTTACCATGATCGGCGCAACAACAAGAGCCGGAATGATAACATCACCTTTGAGAGCACGTTTTGGTATAATTCATAGATTGAACTTTTATAATAATGAGGAGCTTGCAGATATAATTATGAGAGATTCGGGCGTACTTTCCATAAAGATCGATAAGGATGCATCTAATGAGATCTCAAAACGTTCACGAGGAACACCAAGGATAGCTATTAGAATGTTAAAGCGAGTAAGAGATTATGCACAAATAAAGGGAAACGGTAATATTGATCTTGAAATAACGAAGTATGCCTTGGATAAATTGAAGATTGATGATATGGGTTTGGATGAGATAGATAAAGAAATCTTAAAAGTAATAATTGAAAAATATGACGGTGGCCCGGTGGGGATCGAAACTATTTCGATTGCGGTACAAGAAGCAAAAGAGACCATTGAGGATGTTCATGAGCCGTATCTTATTCAAATTGGTTTTTTGAAGCGTACACAGAGGGGTCGTGTAATAACAAATGCTGCATTGAAATATTTAAAATATAAAGGACATGAGGAAACCGGGTTATTTTGAAAAATTATGTTAAGATTGCACCATTTTACGATAGGTTTGTTAATAAAGGTTTCTATAAGGTATTGAATAATTATCTTTCGGATAAAATATTACCATCAGGGGAGAAAAAGCTTTTGGATCTCGGTACTGGTACGGGGTTTTTCCCGAATTATTTTGCTTCTAAGGGAATGTTCTCCATTGGAATAGATAAAAGCAAAGAAATGTTAAAATATGCAAAAGCTTATGCAAAGGAAATGAAATTAAAAAATGTACAATTTTTAAATTCGGATTTTATGAATATAGATTATGGAGAAGAATTTAGCTATGTTACTATGTTTTTTGATGTTATAAATAATATTACAGAACCTAAGAATCTCTCAATACTCTTTAAAAAGGTAAATGATTCTCTCTTACCGAAAGGAGAATTTTTATTTGATATTCTTTCCCTTTGGGGGATGAAAAAGATGTGGGGTAATGATAGATTTATTGAATATCATGACGATTTTAGTATATATTGGAACTCTTTTTGGAATGGTAAAAAACAATTACTGAATATTTCATTAAAAATAAAGTCCAATAAAGGTATCGTTTCTGAAAAATTTGTAGAAAGAGGCTACTCAACAAAATTTCTTGCAGAAAAAATGGAACAAGCTGATTTTAAGATTAAAAATATTTCACCGCTTTTCTTTTTCAAGGGAAAACCTTCCAGATATCTTATATGGGCTCAAAAAATTAAATAATATCATTTTATTATTAGAGCGATTTTTCTAATATCGGTCCTTTTAACAGATCTATGATGTAAATATTAGGTCTTTTATCGTAACCTATTTTAAATAATTTTAGCAACTAAAAATAATAAAATTTTACACGATTGTATAATTATTGTGCAAATTTTAAAATAATTCCAAATTATTAAAAAAGTATACCCATATAATTACTAGTATGTAGGGAAAAAATATTTGGGCATACAATTTGCTGCTATATTACTATGAATATTAGCAGCAGTTTGAAGCTTAATTCAAAATTTAATATTAAAACTGAAGGAAATGGCTTAATATTAGATCTTGATATTTTAAAGATAAAATTAAAAAAGAATTATGCATATAAAATTAAAAGTAATATTGGAAACAATGGCATTGAGCTCTTTGAACAAAGTTTGATGGATTTAGGTGTTCAGAATGATCTCGCAAAACCTTTGCATGAGCAAATTACATTTAGTAAAAAAATAAATGAGAGCAAATCTCTTTTCAATTTTAAAGCTTTTTTATTCTTTATGTTCAAATATATAAAAGAATATAGCTTTGCCGAAGACGTTATAAATGAATTCAATTCAAAGAATATTGATTTAATAATGAAACCCTTTAAGCTACAGGAACGTAGTAAAGATTCTCCTATAAATATTAATTCAAGGAATCCCATAATAAAGCTCTTAAATAATTTTGTTGTTTCTCCCGAAAATGATGAGATCATCATCCAATACATTATAAGGGATATGGCAGGTAAGCTGAGTAAGGAGCACTTGCCATCTGAATTTTTGATCAAGAAACTATATATTTATTATCCAAGTGATCTATTCAAAAGATAGTTCTTATTTTCATTAAATAAAAAGAAATATATGTTTATTGTATCTTTTTCATCAATTCATACGCTGCGATGGTAATACCGTCCCAAGGATGATTGATCGTAGGGGTGTAGGGGATGTCTGTATGATATAATTCCATGAGTGGCTTGTTGATAAATGCACTGATGAGGTTCAAATGTCTTGATATATGTGCCTTTCCCCAAACCTCTCCACCTTTTAAAATACCGTTTCTATCCGCATAAAGAATAATATTAACATTATTGGAATTGCCTGATACAGCAGGTGCATTTTTAAATGTGATCTTGTTGTGAGGAAGGTCTTGATCATTTGACCCGGTTTTTCCCATATAAAAATTACCAAGTCGTAATATTTGCGAATTATTTACGAACATTCCGGGTTCAAATATGCCGCTTGCCACATTGCCGATAATCCTTCCAATTCTATTAGCATATGTTCCCAAAGGTGCATAAATAGGCTTTTTTGTAATATTGGAAATATAATTTGCACAATCTCCCCCTGCATATACATTGGGTAATGAGGTTTCTCCTCTTTGATTTATTTTAATAGCACCATTAGATAATTTATCAATATTACTGACAAAATCAGTATTAGGAATCAACCCTGATGTGAAAAAAAGTGAATCTATTTTAAATGTGCCTTTTGAGGTCTTTAAATCTGCGCTATCTCCTTGTGGAAAGAACTCAGTATTATCAAGAATCTCTATGCCTAAATTCTTTAGAAATAATGTTAGGTCATTTGCCGGTTCTTTAGAGAATGTCGGGAGAATATGTTTTTCCATTTCTACTAATATTACATGTATGCCCTTTTTGGAGAGTTCATATGCCGTTTCAACACCTGTAAAACCACCACCAATGACCCCAG
>CAYVPX010000089.1:0-7472 GCA_964453935.1 uncultured bacterium
GGTTTGAGGTTTATGGTTTTTCCGCTATTCACCATTCACTTTTTACTATTCACTGCATTTTAACCTTTCGACTTTTCAACCTACGGTCCCTATCTCAATTTCAAAATTCTATTGATCTTGGCTCGGTCAAAACCCACAATGGGTTTACTGCTACCGATCTTAATTACGGGAACGCCGGTTTGACCTGTCATTCTCACAAGGTCCCTTGCAGCACTATGATTTTTTTCAACATTTATTTCCCTGAAAGGGATCCTATGCATTCTTAAATAGTTCTTCGCTGCATGACAATGAGGGCATCTCGATGTTGTAAATACCAATATCTTCGGATATTTATCTGTCATACTTCCTCCCCATTAAGTATTACCTTATAATTGATCTCTGCTGTTTTTCTCAACATTTCACTAACGGAACAGTATTTTTTCTGTGAAAGTTCCACAGAGCGTTTCAACGCTTCAGGTGCTATATTCCCTTCTGCAATATATGCTAAATTTAACTTCGTATAGACCTTTGGATGCTGCATTGCTCTTTCATAACTCTCTATAACGACTTTAAAAGTATTAGGAATCTGTCTTTTCTTTTGTAGAATGGAAATTGCATCCATTCCCGTACATCCTATCAATGACATTAATAATAATTGCATTGGTTTCGGACCCAGTCCATCCTGTGAATCCATTATTATACCATGATTATCAAGGTCTTTACCTATAAATCTAAGACCTTCATTGGTCCATTTTGCTTCAATCATCTGTTCACTCCATTATTTTTATTATATTATAATATTTTAAAGTAAAAAAATCAAGAATTTTTTACTTTTTTATTGTTAAAATATTAAAATTATCTTGAAATTATTGCATTTTTTTATCTAATTATTTTAGCAACTTTTTGGATATGTCCCAAAAAACTAAAAAATCCTTTGAAAAAATCATAAAATAGTTTATAATAAACTATTGAAAAAAAAAGGAGAATAGTATGAGTAAGAAAAAACAAACTTCTTTTAAAAAACCTTTATGGTACAAAATCAAAGAAAAATGGTCAGATGAAGTATTTAGAAAAAAATTTGATAATTATTTCTTTTTTTTAGTGATCATCTTAATGATTATTGTAGCAGCGGTGGAAACAATAAATATCCGAAATAAACAGAGTTTATTTAAGGTAAAAGAAGCATTGTCAACACTTGATAATCCCACAAAGGAAGAAAATCCTAAGATAAAAGATGCTATATTTAAAACAAAAAAAGAAAAATATGAAGCAACTTTAAACAAATTAAATAAAGTCATATCTGCAACAAAATATACAAGCGGACAGAAATTAGCTTTGTTTTATAAGGGTATTATGCAATCAGATGTCAATAACTATGAGGGTGCAGTAAAAACATTTAACGCATTTTTAAAATATAAAAACAGCCCATTCTATCCATTAGGTTATCTTTATAAAGGAATATGCTATGAGTATTTGAAAAAATTTGATAAAGCAAAGGATATTTTTAATAAAGGCAGGCAAGAATTCAAAGGAACGGTTTATGAATTATATTTCGCATATTATTTTTCATTGGATTCTGAGATTACAAATTCTTTAAATGATGAAACAGTAAAGCTTTTAGAGCAGTATAAAGATATAAAAGGAGCAAATTCTAAGGCGTATATAGCTAATTTTTTGAAAAATAGAATTAATTATCTGCTATCCAAATAAATGAAAGACATTCTTTTCTGGTGGCACTTTCATCAGCCACTGTATAAAAGTTATTCCTCTAATAAATATGTGATGCCTTGGGTATTGCTGCACCTTATTAAGGATTATCATTTCATGCTGACCTTGGCAAATCGGCATAAAAACATTTCTCAAAATTTTAATTTTTCACCTGTACTCCTTGAGCAAATTGAAGATTACATAAGGTTAAAAGAAAATATTGATGATGATTTTGTTCATTATTTTTTAAAAGATCCAAAAGAAATGAATGATAAGGAAAAGGAATTCTTGGTAATATATTTCTTTTCTATCAATAGTGAAAAATATATTTTAACAAATAAAAGATATTCAGAATTATTGCAAAAAAAACACAATAAGGAACCCTTTTCTGATGGTGACCTGTTGGATCTTCAATTTTTATTTTTTTATTCATGGATGGACCCAATTGTAAAGGCAGAGAACCCTTTTTTAAAGAGTGTTGCCTTGCAATCTCATTTTAGCGTTGAGAATAAATTGGAGCTATGGGAAATAATAAGAACTGTATTGGACGAGTTTTTCCCGCTTATAGAAGAATTGAAAGCAAGGGATAATATAGAATTTACAGTATCGCCATATTATCATCCTATATTACCATTATTAATGGATACTGATACTGTTTCTCAATTAAATATAATCAAACCGAAAATGAGATTTTCATATCCCGAGGATGCTATTGGTCAAATGGAAATGGCATTGCAATTTGCAAAAGATAAATATGGTTTGAACATTTCCGGGATCTGGCCATCGGAAGGTTCTTTGGATGAATCGAGTTTACATATGTTGGAAGATATGGGCATAAAATATGTTGGCAGCGATGAACGGGTATTGAGAGCCATTACTAAGAAAAATAACCTTAAATCAGGTATATATGATTTTGATAATATAACTATCTTTTTCAGAAATCGCGAAATATCAGATAATATTGCTTTTAAATACAGATATTTAAAACCGGATTCAGCCGTGGAACAACTATTAAAAAGTGCAGAAATGGAAAATTCTCCTACCATTATAATAATGGACGGTGAGAATGCATGGGAGTATTTTGATAATAACGGTTTAGCATTTTTAGATACGTTATATATACAGTTAGAAAAAGAAAACTTTAATACCTATACATTAAAAAGTGCAAATGATACATTTCAACATGGCAACTTAGATCATTTTATTCCGAGTAGTTGGATTGATATTGGGTATCCCCTATGGATAGGAAGTGAAGGGAAAAACAAGTCATGGGAGCTCCTTTCTATTATACGTAACAATGTATCGAATGAGGCGTTAGATAATAATCTTATCTTAAAAAAAGAGTTATATGCAATTGAAGGTTCAGATTGGAATTGGTGGTATGACACCTTTTATGGGACAGATAGTGGAAGAAATTTCGACCAGTTGTATAGGACTTTGATCAAGGATTTTATAAATATGGGACATATAGATCTCAATATTAACCTTGATATTCCATTACAAAAGATTCATGAGAGTGTCTACTACCGTCAACCTGTTAGATTGATAACACCACTGATTAATGGGGTGGAAGACAATTTTTACGAATGGGTTTATGCAGGATTTCTTGATACCAAAAATATTAGCGGTACAATGAAAGAAACACATTTGAGCATACGGAAAGTTTTTTTCGGGTTTGATATGGATAATCTCTATATGCGTATGGATTTTTCCTTCGTTGATTTTGATACTGTTTCTATTTCTATTTTTAAAGAGGATATAAAAAAGATCAATTTTAATTTGAATAATAATGAAGTAAGGTTAAATAATGAACTAACGTCCCAAATTAAATTTGCCATGGATGAGATCATTGAAATAAAAATCCCTTTTGACCTGCTTAATATAAAAAAGTCCGGTGAATTTATGTTTAACATTACACTTTTACAAAACGGAAAAATAATGTCAGTTATTCCTACATTTTCTCATATTAGCTTATCACGACCCGATGAATTTTTCCAAATGAAAAATTGGAGGGTTTAATGAGAGGTTCAATCACGAGAATAATTGATGCCAATATGAATAGAATTAGTGAAGGACTTCGTGTGATAGAAGAACTTTTTAGATTTTATCTGAATGATGCTGAAAAGACAGAATTCATCAAGCATATAAGACATAATATTACTAAGATCCTCAAGAATTTATATTCCAATATAGACCTATACATTTCAAGAGATATTGTGGACGATGTTGGAGTAAATATTAAAAGTGAGGATGAGTTGGTCCGATCCGGTATAGAAGAAATATTCCTTACGAATGCCGGCAGGGTTAAGGAGAGCCTTCGTGTTGTAGAAGAGTATTTAAAATTGATTTCTCCGGAAGATGCAAGCAAGATAGAAAAATTACGCTATAGCTTCTATGGATTTGAAAAAAAGGTAGCCGTTATTTTAAAAAGAAAAGAATCAGAATTTTATGGTAGCCGCATTGGTTATGTGATCTCGCAAAATGACAATATTGAAAAAGCGATAAAGCATATAGATTCCAATGATATATCAATTGTAAAGGTTGAACCATTTGAGGATGAAGAAAAAACCGTATCAAATATTAAGAAGTTAAAAAATAATTATCATGGATTTATTTATATAGAAGATGATATAAAGATAGGATTACTTACGCATATTTCCGGTATTTTATTACGCTCTTCATTAGCTTCAAAAGAATTAATAATAAATATGGGAAATTATTTTTTATTTGGTGGTGTTTCGTTAAATTCCCAATACGGACAGATCGAATTTTTAGAACTTGAACTCAATAAAATATTAGAGTTGCAGGATACCATCAAAAAGTTAAAAAAGACACATTCAAGAATACGGATTATTTCTAAATTTGATGAAGATAATAATGAAATTCAGATGCAATATTTTAAAGATAATATTATTGATATTCTACTTTTTGGCGAAAAAAATTTGACAAAAAATGAAAATATCATTAAAATAACAAAGGAGTATATATGACTCAGATAGAATTGGCAAAACAGGGAAAAATTTCAAAGGAAATGGAAAGCGTAATAAAACGCGATAAGATTTCCAAGGAATCCTTACTTGCGGGCATTAGAAATGGTATTATTGCTATTCCGGCAAATAAATTACATAAAAGGAAAAATTATATGGGTGTCGGTGCAGGTCTTTTGACAAAGGTCAATGCAAACATCGGAACCTCTTCTGATGCTATTGATTATGATTACGAATTGCAAAAATTAAAGGTAGCCATTGCTGCCGGTGCAGATGCGGTAATGGACCTTTCTACTGGTGGTGATATTGATAAAATGAGACGTCTCATTATAGAAAATTCTCCTATTACCGTTGGTACGGTTCCTATTTATCAAGCAGCAGTAACAGCTGTTGAACGCGGGAAATCAGTTCCTGATATGACGGAACAGGAAATTCTTGATGGCATATATAAACACATAAAGGACGGGGTGGATTTTATTACTATACATGCCGGTGTTACGAGAAATGTTATAAAACAGTTGGTTATGCAAGAGAGATTAAATCTCATTGTATCAAGAGGCGGCTGGTTTTTGACCGGTTGGATGATGAAAAATAGAAAAGAAAATCCTATTTATACACATTTTGACGAGATCCTTGATATGGCTCGTGAATATGATGTAACACTTTCACTGGGTGACGGATTACGCCCTGGCTGTACGGAAGATTCCACTGATAAACCGCAAATTGAAGAGTTGATAACGTTGGGAGAGTTGACAAAGAAAGCCTGGGCTAAGGATGTTCAGGTAATTATTGAAGGTCCCGGTCATATTCCTTTGAATGAAGTTGAGATGAATGTTACACTTGAAAAGAAATTGTGTTATAATGCACCTTTTTATGTTTTAGGTCCCGTTGTTACGGATATTGCACCCGGTTATGATCATATTACTTCTGCTATTGGCGGGAGTATTGCTGCGGCGGCAGGGGTCGATTTTCTATGTTATGTAACACCTGCCGAGCATATTAGATTGCCTGAATTAGATGATGTTAGAACAGGTGTTATTTCTACAAGAATTGCCGCCCATGTGGGAGATATGGTAAAAAGGAAAGATGCTCGTAAATGGGATCATGATATGGCAAAAGCGAGAATTTCATTGAATTGGAAGGAAATGCAGCGGCTTTCAATTGATCCGGAAAAATTCAGTAAAATGAGAGGTGAATCACAACCGGAGGATTCGGATGTTTGTACAATGTGCGGTAAATTTTGTTCTATGAAAGGGTTAAAACCCTATTTAACAGGTAAATACGGCAATGTAATGGAGTTATTAGAGGATGAAAAAAGAAAACTTTAA
Source organism: uncultured bacterium (assembly GCA_964453935.1). Classification (GTDB taxonomy): domain Bacteria; phylum AUK180; class AUK180; order AUK180; family AUK180; genus AUK180. Next base: position 6,002 of record CAYVPX010000089.1, read on the forward strand.
AACAGTTGGTAAATCTCTTAAAAGAGTTGATGCAGAGGAAAAAGCCAGAGGAACATCTTTGTATGTTGATGATATTAAATTTCCGAGAATGCTTTACGGCGGGGTTTTCAGATCACCTATTGCATCCGGAACAATTAAAAAATTAGATATTTCAAAGGCAAAAAAGGTTAAAGGTATTGTAACTATCTTAACATACAAGGATATTCCGGGTAAGAATCTTGTTCCCGTTGTTTTCGATGATCAACCGCTTTTAGTTGAAAAAAACATTCGATATGTTGGCGAACCCATTTGCCTTATTGCCGGCGAAAATAAAGAAGCGATAAAAGAAGCAATTAAATTGATAGAATTGGATGTTCAAGAGAATAAACCGGTATTGTCAATAAAGGAGAGTTTGAAAAGAGGAAAAATAGTTAATCCAAGATATAAAGACAATGTTTTACAGCATTATTTAATAGAAAGAGGTAATGTTGAAAAAGCATTCAAAACAGCTGATCTAATAGTTGAGAAGGAATATGAGACTAATTATCAGGAACATGCGTATTTGGAAACTCAGGGTATGGTTGCCATCGAAGAAATAAATGGAATAATGACCCTTTACGGTTCAATGCAATGCCCATTTTATGTTCAAGATGGTGTTGCAACCGTTTTGGGAAGCGATTACAACAAGGTCAGTGTAAAATTGATGACCACAGGCGGTGCTTTCGGTGGAAAAGAAGACGTTCCAAGTATCATTGGTGAAATTGCAGCATTATTATCTAAAAAAACGCACCGACCTGTGAAATTTACTCTTTCTCGGGAAGAGGATATTGAGACCATGAGTAAGAGACATCCTTCATATACAAAATACAAATCGGCATATGACAAAGAAGGCAAGCTCATTGGTGTGGATATTGATTATTATCTTGATGGTGGCGCATATTCAACATTGTCCCCAATTGTATTATGGCGTGGTGTTATTCATGCAATAGGACCTTATGATTGTCCTAATGTACGTATTAACGGTTCGGCAATGGCAACAAATAAAGTTCCGAGTGGGGGATATCGCGGGTTCGGAACACCGCAGATCATTTTTGCTGCTGAAACGCAAATGGATATTGCAGCGAAAAAATTAGATATGGATCCTGTAAAAATAAGGGAGAATAATTGTTTTAGAAAAGGAAGCATTACTTCCACCGGTCAAATATTAAAAGAAAGTATCGGAATATTAGATACACTTAAAAAGGGTAAGAAAAGCTTTAATTATACACAAAGGAAGAGAAAGGCGGAGAAATTTAATAGAACGCATCAAAATAAAAAAAGAGGTATAGGAATAGCATCATTATTTTACGGCGTCGGTCTTGGAGCCCGTGGAGGACCTTTACAAAAAGGAAGCGCATTGGTATCGTTGTTTAAAGATGGTTCGGTTCAATGTTCCGTTGGTACCACTTAAATGGAGCAAGGTATGTATACTTTATTGACCCAAATAACTGCC
>CAYVPX010000090.1:0-7387 GCA_964453935.1 uncultured bacterium
AGCATTAGAACTATTTACTATTTTAATCATAGGTATGCTTATGTCTGAATCACAATGATAATAAAAAATGTTTTGATAAATACAAAAAAAATGTTAAAATAATATATGAGCAAGTTTGGCGTTGTATCTTTAATATTTCCTGCATTTTATCCGTTATTTTTTGCTGCAATGGGGGGCATATTATCCGAACGTGCAGGTATAATAAATATTGCCCTTGAAGGATTCCTATTGATCTCCGCATTTACTACGGGAGTGGTATATTATTTTACACACAATTTATTTATTGCAATGCTCTTAGGTTCAATTGCCTCCGGCTTAACAGGTATTTTACATTGGTATTTCACTAAGAAACTTAATTTGAACCATATAATTAGCGGACTTGGTATCAATATCTTCGCTTCAGGTTTTACCATATTCTTAACCTCTATGATCTTCAATCAAAAAAGAACATTTTCATTACATTTTAATGGGAATATATCCATATTATTTTTTGTTCTATTTATTATAACCTTTATAGGTATGTATTTTTTCCTTTTTAAAACCAAATGGGGACTTCATTATAGAAGTATTGGTGAAAACCCTTTTCAAGCACTTACAATGGGTATTAATATTGGTAAGATAAGTTTTTGGGGGCTTTTTGCTTCCGGTTTTATTACAGGTATCGGCGGTAGTTTTCTGGTCCTTCAATCCGGAACATTTGTGAAAGATATTTCCTCCGGGAGGGGATACATTGCTCTTGCAGCTGTTATATTCGGGAGTTGGAAACCCATTGGAGCAACCATAGGAGCTTTACTTTTCGCTTTATTTGAATGGTTGGGAATGGTTTTTCAAGGTGGTGTTATTCCAACTCAAATAATATCTATGCTTCCTTATTTAATTACTATAATTGCACTCATTGGCGTTTTTAGAAAATCCATTGCACCAATGAGCTTAGGTAAATGATAATGGAACAGGGAAAACTGAAAATTATTGGCACACCTATTGGGACACTCGATGATGTTTCGGATCTAATGATAAAAAATATTAAGGATTGTGATATTCTATTTTGCGAAGATACAAGAAAAACGCTAAAATTGTTTAATAGATTTGATATTAAGGGGATTGAATTACAAACGCTTAGGGACGATAATGAAAAATACAAGGTTAAAAAAATAATTGAAAAATTAAAATCGGGTGCCATTATCGGTATAGTATCGGATGCCGGAATGCCGCTTATTTCTGATCCTGGATATAAGATCGTTAGAGAGTGTGAAGAAATAGGAATAGAAATTGAGGTCATACATGGTCCCACCGCATTTATGGATGCTCTTATAAAATCAGGTATGCCTACGGATAATTTTTGGTTTATTGGGTTTTTCCCAAATAAAAAAAAGAAACGAGATGAGATACTTAATATAATATCACAAACCTCCATTACGCTTATTTTTTACGAATCACCATTTCGTATAAAAAAGATCATTGCCTATTTAAAAGATCATTTAGTAGGTATGGACATTGCAGTTTGTCGTGAATTAACAAAAGTTCATGAAACAATTATACACAACAAACTTGAAAAATTAGAAATAAGTGATATAATAGAAAAGGGAGAATTTGTTGTGATCCTAAGGAGACGAAAATGAGAAAAGTTATTGCTGTCATGTTGTTATTTGCAATTGTTTTTTTTAATAGTTGCGGGTATATGAAAACTGAAATTCAAGCGAATAAGAATAAGAAAAAACTTTCACAAGGTGAAAAGAAGTATTACTATTTGCTTACGATTTTTGGAAAACACTCAGAGATAAAAGCATATTTACTAAAAAAAACATTGAAAGAAAGGCAAGATTTTTTAAAGTCCTTTTGGATGATGTATGATAATGATATTTCTTCTTCTCGAAATAGTTTTTTTGTTACTGTAATGAAACGTTATAGCTATGCTAAATTAAAATATAAACATATGATAACCTCTGGGGAGAATACTGATATGGGAAGAGCGTATATTAAATATGGACGTCCGGCAGAGATAAATATCAATCCTATCGATATTAAAAAAGAGGATTATCAAGAGGTTATTCAATGGCAATACAATTCCCCAAAATTATTTAAGATAACATTTAAGGATGAAAATGGAACAGGCGATTACAGAATATTGCCTGATCAAAGCGATATTATTCCTGTAACAGGTGATTATTTTCGTAAAAGGGCATTAAAAGATGTTTTGGAATGGAGGATTAAACATGAAAAGTAAATTTTTTATTACTGTATTATTCTTATTTGCAATATCTCTTGTTTATTCAATAGATATAAATTATTACATTGACACCAATGCCACAGGTCAAAGATTTGTTTCATTTTCTGTACATGGTTCTTTCTCCGAATTTAATGCAGTTCCCAGATATAAATTGAGATTTTCTTATACTTTGACCGACAAAATTGGTAACATTATAAAAAAAGATCGGGATTATCGTGAATTTGACGGAAATAAAATTAAAAAATTGAATATAAAGTATTTTGCATCAAAATCTTGGGCAAATATTGATGTTGGTAATTATATCATTAAGATCTCGGTTGTTGAACTGAGTTCGCATAGCAGAAAAGTAGTTTCACAAACCTTTACGGTGAAAAAAAGTTACTTTCTTGATAATATTATTATGGCTGTAAAGGGTGATAAGAATTATAAATCTGGTAAAACCATCTATTATGGACAAAATTTTGGTATTTTAACCAAAATTAAAAATAATGCCATCCTAAAATGGGATTTTAAAATAAAAAATAACAATGGAGAATCCGTTTATGAAATAAAATCAAGTACCACTGCGGATAAAGGTATCGTTAAATTATTTTCAGGCTATTTGAACAGTTTAGATTTTTCGAGAGGTGATTATAAAGCTATTTTTCATGCTGAAGAAAACGGGCAAACTTTTATTAACACAAGAAAATTTTCCATTGGATCCCCAGAATACGGACTTGCTATTAATGATTATAAACCGCTTATTTATAAAGGTGCTACGGTAAGAAATGCAGAATCAAAAAAAACTATTTATTCTGAAGGGCAAAAAATTGCTGAAGTGAACACTCATATTTATAATGCAACATATTCCGGATTTGTAACCTCTGCATTTTATAATAATGATTCAATCGTGGGTCTAATATACAGTAAAGCAGAATTAAGAGATAATTATTCTGCATCGAGTATAAATGTTATTTCAAAATTGTTCTTTAATCAAGGGAAAAATATCATTGATTGGGATATTTATTGTTATTCTAATGGTAACAAGAATGTTTCGAATAGTATTCATGTAGATTTTGCCAATAATCCCTTAAATCCTATTGCAATAAATCGTAATAATCCTATTATTTCATTATATAAGGAAGGTAAAATTCGTAAACAATATGAAATAAAACGCGGTCCTAACTCTATATATCCTTTTTTGCAAGCTAGTGTTCCAAGCGAAGGCAGTTACACTTATTTCCAAACTTTACTACCGGTACTATACGAATATATGAAGGAGATCTTCAATACCGATTATACACAAAAACAAAAGCGCATTATTTTAAAGCCGAATACCACAAATATTTTTGCCATGTACCTAAACCCCCGGGAAATAAAAAAAGGAAGTAAGAATGTTGAACTAAATAAATCTGCAACTGATCTTGATGAAGAATTCGTACCATTGTATAATTTACACTTATATAAACAGAATAATAAACTGAAAGGTTTTGAATGGACAGGTGGTATCAAGGGCTATTTGATTGAAGAATAAAAAAGGAATTATATTATTAACAATTATTTCCATTTTATTTATAGTATTTACACTTCTATTTGAACCTCTGTATTTTTTGTGGCTTCCTTTCTTCTTTCTTGTTATTTTTGCTCTTATGGAGGATAGATATTACTCTGTAATATTATTGATAATTTTTATTTTACCAATGATGTATTTTTCGCATGCTTTTATTCCTTTGACAATCATTTTCATAGCTGCTATCGTAGCTCGAATATACTTAAAGGAGCAGAAGCGTGTTGCCTTACATCAAGTTGAAGAAAGCAATGAATTGAAAAATGTTCTTATGCCGGATCTGAATAAATATACAGAACTTATTAATAAATACTCAGGAAAAAGGGGAAATTATGATTTTTTATTAAAAAATTATTTATACTTCATCAAGCAGAATAACAAAGAAAAGATCTTTAAAAAATTATTGTCACTTTTTGGAAAATATTTAAGAGGTACGGGATATGTGCTTTTTTGTGAAAAGAAGACATGGGGATTATATGAAAAATACGGAAATGGTAAAGTTGATATAAAGAATTTTAATTTTGATTCCGGGCTATTGAGAGAGGTTCTGCTATATAAAAAGTTGGTGATAGTAGAGAATATTGACAAGGATTACAGGTATAATATTCTTCCGGGTATTAAAAGTGCAAAATCAACGATTGTTTTGCCTATTCTTGTTAATTATAAGGTTAAATATATTATTAAATGGGATTTTTCTGAGGAAACATTATTTGATTATAACCTTATTAAGCTCTTACAGACATTGATATTCATCGTTTCCAATAAATTAAACATTGATCATTATCTTTCGGAGCTAAAATATTTGGGTACCATTGATAGTTTAACACAATTATACGATAGAACAGAATTGGAACATCGTTTGTCTGATCTGACTAAAAACCAAAGGCAATTTGCTCTTTCTTTAATAATGTTCGATATTGATGATTTTAAAAAAATAAATGATACCTACGGCCACCTTTGTGGAGATTTTGTTTTGAAAGAACTTTCAAAAATAATAAAACAAAATATAAGGTTGTATGACTTACCATTTAGATATGGCGGCGAGGAGTTTATAATTTTACTTCCCGATACCACACTTGATGATGCAAAAAATATTGCAGAGCGAATTCGTTTGGCAGTAGAACTAAATAAATTTGAATATAAGGGAAAAGTTGTTAGGGCAACTATAACTTTAGGGGTATCACAATTAGATAATGAAATATATACCCCTAAAAAACTTATAAATGCTGCTGATCAAGCTCTTTACGAAGGGAAAAAAAGGGGGAAAAATATATGTATCATATACAAAAGAAAGTAAAAAAAGCAATTGTTTTCGGTTCCGGCGGAGCGCGCGGTTTTGCTCATTTAGGTGTTTGGAAGATATTAAATGAGATTGGTTTAAAAGATGTTGATTTTATTGCCGGTACTTCCATGGGAGCGATTATTGGTGCAATGTATGCTCAGAAATTACATGTTGCTGATGTTATCAAAAAGGTTTCATCTCTTACCAAAGGGGAATGGCTTAAACTATTTAAACCCCATATCCCAGTGGGTGGATTTATTAAAGGGGATAAAATTATTAGATATTTACATAATTTTATCAATGTTAAAAATATACAAGATCTAAAGATACCCTTCGGTTGTGCTGCATATAATTTTGAGAAATGTGAAATCGAATTTTTTACTCAGGGAAGTTTATTTATGGCATTAAGAGCAAGCTTTTCAATACCCATGATATTTGAGCCAATGAATATAAATGATCACTATTTCCTCGACGGTGGTTTGGGTGCTCCATTACCAATGAAATATGCCAAAGAAATTGGTGCTGAAAAGATCCTTGTTATTAATGTTGTGCAGAAACCTCAGTACAGAAGGGTTCATGATGAACTTTCACATAGGTTAACATATAAATTGAAAAAGTCTGATAAGAATAAACCGAAATTGTTTGAGGTTGCCATGCGCAATGTGTCCATCGTAGAATGGGAAGTTGTTCATAAAGATATTGAAATAAGTAAACCGAAGTATCTGTTGGATATTGATACTAGCGAATATAATATGCTCGATTTTGCCAAAGCACAGGAAATTATTTTATTAGGCGAAAATGCAGCATTAAGAGAAAAAGACATGCTGGAGGATTTTATAAATGAGTAGGTTAAAAAATAGTTTGTTCTTTATTATCTTTTTATTACCTATTCTTATTTTTGGCTTTCACCCGCCAAATGACCTATCAATTTTTATCGTTCATACAAATGATATCCATGGCCATATTAAACCCTATCAGAATTGTGCAGGCGGAATGGCAAATTTATATTCTATTATAAACGGGTTTAAAAAGGTAGATAATTGCGATCTATTGATCGATAGTGGCGATCTCATACATAAAGGGGATTTTATTGACAGGAAAACTCACGGTGTTGCTACATTTAAAATATTCAATAAACTCCATTATGATATATTTGTTCCGGGTAATAATGAATTAAAGGTTGATTATAAATATTTTAAAAAATTCAAGAGAATATTAAAAACTCCAATGCTTGGGTTAAATATTGAAAAGAATAATAAATTACTATGTGATTATCCGTATATTATTAAAGATGTGAAAGGAATTAAGATGGCATTTATTGGGTTATCATTTGATACTACTCCCAATTATGTTTTAAAAAAATATAAGGGATGGGAAGGTATTAAATTTCTTAATGTTAAAACAGAGCTAAGAAAAGTAATTAATAAAGTTAAGAATAACGTTGATCTTATTGTTGTGATTTCACACAACGGCTTAGATTATGATGAAAATCTTATGAAAGATTTTCCTGAAGTGAAACTTGTGATTTCGGGACATGACCATAGGGAAACACCTGATCCCATTATAAATAAAACAGGACAAATGTTTGTGGAAACAGGATGTTATCTTCATTATGTAGGGTTATTAGAATTGGTTTTCAATATGGATAATAAGAAATTAGCAGGCTATCATTACAGATTGGTCAATATTAACGAACAACCCCAAAATAAAATATCCAAATTGATAAAAAGATACGATAAAAAATATATTGGTAATGGTAATGATATTGTGGGATACTTGAATAGCCCGCTCAATACATTTAAAAGATCCGCAGCATTTACGGGAAAGGCATTTACAGCATTAACAAAAGCTGATTGTGCTATAATGAATGACGGTACGGAAAGGGAATTTTTACCAATAGGTCTTGTTACAAGAGAATGGATATATATGAAATCGCCCTATCACAATACTGTTGTAACTGTAAAGATGAAAAAAGAAGATTATGATAAATTAAAAACAAGATTATCTAAGTATTCTAATATTTACTTTTATGAGAAAGGCAACCTGACAAAAGATAATCTTCTAATCGCCATGGATTCTTATGTGGTTAAGCAATTAAATCTTCCATTTACCAATACAAAAGTATCCGTTCAGGATGCTCAGATCAAATACTTAGAAAAAAGTTCACTCCAAAAGCAATAAATGGTTAAGATAATTTCAAAAATCTCATTTATATTATTGCTCATCGTGATCCTATTAATGTCATTTAATTTGTTCTTAATAAAATTGGCAAAACCAGTTCATCTCCAAAAAAGTTGGTAAAATAGTTTGAAAAAGTGGACATCTTTGCTAT
>CAYVPX010000091.1:0-2892 GCA_964453935.1 uncultured bacterium
CACAAATTTATCCCGTGCTGCTCTTGAACAAAATCAATATTTTTGATATAATCGAAAAGTTGCCGGAGTGGCGGAATTGGCAGACGCACTGGATTCAAAATCCAGCGAACCTTGGGTTTGTGTGGGTTCAAGTCCCACCTCCGGCATTATCTCGGCTGGTGTAGCTCAGTCGGTAGAGCAGCTGATTCGTAATCAGCAGGTCAGCGGTTCAAATCCGCTCACCAGCTTATATGAAAAATGAAATCTCTTTTAAATAAGCATATTGTAAAGATATTCTTTTTAATTTTATTTATATTTATAGTATTCAATACAACGAGGACACCAGGTTTTTTTGACTCTGCCGAATTTGCTATTTCCTATATAAATAATTCAATTACCCACCCTCCCTCATATCCTTTTTCTTATATCTTTAACAAATCAATCGGCATGCTTTTACCATTTCATGTTATGTGGAAATTGCATTTTATTAATGAGTTTTATTCATTTTTAGCATTGATCTTTTTCTACCTATTTCTTTCTTTTTATACAAAAAATAAATTTTTAAAAATTATTTTCGTTTTACAATTATTCCTCGGAGATTTTTTTCTAAATTATACATTCAATCTGGAGGTATATTCACTATTATTTCTTTTTACATCGATCTTTCTTTACCTTTATGAAAAAACTTTAAGGGATCACGAATATATTCATTTACTAATTTTTATTTTCGCAATGGGTCTTGTAGTACAGCCACTCTTTATTTTTCTTTCCCCATTTTTGATCCATGCTTATTTTAAATCAAAAAAATATAAGTATTTACCCTTACATATATTGCTTGGCATTTCCCCCTTATTGGTTTATTTTATCTTTTGGGGATTAGCCAAGCAAGTTCCCATCTACAACTGGGAAGATACACATGATCTATCATCACTTATAACCATAATTTTACGCAAGGGTTTCAAAACGGTTCCGTTTTTCTTTCATTTTTGGGGACTTCATCTTGTAGGCTTAAATGTTTTAAAAAATACTGGAATTATTTTATTTTTTATTCCACTACTGGATTACAAAAAAAATGCATATAGAATTTTATTTATTTTGAGTTACTTAATAATAATCAGCTTAACCTTTTCAAATGTTACATATCTGATCTTTGATTGGGCTGCATTTTTCACCCCTGTTTATATGATCTTATTCGCCATAAGTGCCAAAAAGCTGGAAAGATTTAAATATAAATGGCTTTTATTGATATTCCCCCTTTCACTTTTTATATTGAACAACGGTTATATCCCCTATGGAAAAAATCCTTTTCCCAATGCATATTACAATGATGTGAATAATCATATGCCCAAAAACGGGAAAAATATTGTATTTATAAATGAAGATTCATTGGGCTTTATATATAATTTAAAATTAGTACAAAAGGATACAAACGCTATTCCCATATTGCTTCCTCTTGCAGGTTATAATTGGTATATTAAATCTTTAAAAAAATATACTCCGTTAAAATTTCCAAAAGGAATGACATCCGTGCAGTATAAAGTATTTATTGAAGAACATCCTAACAAGAAGATATCCGTAAAAAATAATGTTTACAATTTTTATACTGATCTGAAAAACCTAAATCCTGAATATAATTTTTATATTACACAGAATTGTAGTCAATATTTCACTAAATTGGGTGAAATCCCTCCTTTTATTTTGATTAAGCTCACCGACAAGGGCTTCAAAATTCCTGATTATAAAAACTTTGCATTTTTAAAACCAAAGCCAAGAAATACCTTTGAATATAATTCTTTTAGAAATATGTACGATGTGTTTTTAAAAAATGCTACACTATACTACATTAGCAAGAATATCAAAAAAGCAAAATTTTATTGTGAGAAAATAAAAAAACACGATGCCGACTATTATTATATGATGTCCTTGATATACCTTAAAATGGGGGATAAGGTAACTGCTCGGTATTATTTCAAAAAAATAAAGAAATAACTTGACATAAAAAATAAAATTAGTTATAATACAGAAAATGGAGGTTTGTATGAAATTTAAACTCATACCATTGTTTTTACTTTTAGGGGTTGTGGCTTTTTCTACCTCTTTTAATTATTCCTCGGCATTAATCAATGCTCCCGATGCAGAGGTACTCAGCAGTATGGGATATTATATTGCTGTTAATCATGCTCAATCTTTCAGTAAAGACCTTTACGATCCAAGAGATGTTGGCGAAGAAGATATGAATCTTAATTTTGCTTATCATGTTCCAATGGATGGGATCTTTAAATTGAACTTTGAAGCGGGTTTAACCGTTTATTCAATGTTTTCAAAATTAGAAGGGCAGAATTTATTTGCCGGAAATGTAAAATTACAGATAATTCAAGACCCCGCAGATAAAGATTACGGACAAAAATTTGATTTTGATAAGAATCCTATCTATAAATTCTTACCATCCGTCGCATTAGGAGTAAGGAATATTAGCAGCGATAAATATGCAACATCAGTAGGAACAATTCCTCCATATCTTGATGCGGATGGAAATGAAGTATCCTCTGGTGCAGATAATTATAATACTTCTCACGGGTATGCAAATAGTTTCTATTTAGCTTTATCAAAGAAATTTTATATTGGCAATATGTTCATTCAGGGACATTTGGGTTATGGTACCGGAATGTTTCAGGGCGTAAAAGAGGTTGATAGAAATATAGGTATCGTTTATGGTCTTTCAACAACAATTTTCCCAATAAATAAACTATCACCATTAAGAATAATGTTTGATTATGATGGCAATAAATATTCGGTTGGTGCACAACTAATATATAATAATCCGCAATTATTAAATATTGCTTCAACAGCATCCGCAAAAAAATTCATCCCCGGATTTGTCTTTAATCTTGCAGTGACAGATATTGACGAAGC
>CAYVPX010000091.1:2992-5361 GCA_964453935.1 uncultured bacterium
AAAGCACCTGCAAAGAAACAAATGACAGCAGCAGAAGCAAGGGCTATGGCAAGACAAAGAGCAATGGCAGCAAGAAGAAAAGCTGAAGAAGCAAGACAAAGAGCAATGGCAGCATCCACAGGCAAAACTGCGACAGCACAGCCTGTGATGACGGAAGATAAGGTAAAAAGTTCTTTCAGCGATTCAGTTAGAAGATCATTGAATTTCATTAAAGAAGCTGGGACAATCAAGTTTATTCCAAGAACAGTTAGATTTAAAATGGGTTCAACAGAACTATTACCAATAGCTTATAAAGCACTTGATGAAATTGGCAATTTCCTTAAGAAGAATCCGACTGTGAAGGTTGAGATCCAGGGGCATACCGATAACTCAGGAAATGCTGTTAAGAATATGACTTTATCTAATAACAGAGCAAATTCCATTAAGAATTATTTAGTAAAGAAATTCGGAATTACCGCATCAAGACTTGTTGCAAAGGGATATGGACAAAGCAAACCGAGGTACGATAATAAAACACCTATCGGAAGAGCTAAAAATAGAAGAGTAGAATTTGTTATTTTAAAGTAAAAAATGCTCTTTAAGATACAGTAATGTACAAAAGCCCATTGATTATTATGGTCAGTGGGCTTTTTTTTTATATAGTAGGAGTTCGTTATGTTGTATAAATCTTTTTTGGAAAAAATAAAAGCTAAAAAGATTGTTGTTGGTGTTATTGGTCTTGGTTATGTTGGGCTTCCGTTGTTATCGTCATTTAGCAGGAACGGTATTAAAACAATTGGTTTCGATGTTGATAAGCGTAAAGTTGATTCGTTGAAAAAAGGAATATCCTATATTCAGGATGTTACAAATGAGGAATTAAAAAAGATAAAGCCTTTATTCAAAGCTACAGCAAATCCCCAAGATCTCAACGGTGCAGATGCTATTTTGATATGCGTTCCAACTCCATTGAGAAAAACAAAAGACCCTGATATTTCTTATATTGTGAGTGCTCTGGAAACAGTTAAAAAAATTGATTATAAAGGGAAATTGATTGTTTTGGAATCAACCACTTATCCGGGAACGACAGAAGAGATACTGTTGCCTGATCTTGAGAAAGATGGTAAATATCAGGTAGGGAAAGATTTTTTCCTTGCATTTTCGCCGGAACGTGTGGATCCCGGTAACAAAGATTATTCAATAGCCAACACAACGAAGGTGGTAGGTGGTGTAACAAAAAAATGCACGGCATTGACACATAAATTATATTCACTTGCTATTGAAAACGTTTATCCTGTTAGTTCTACAAGGGTAGCAGAATCCGTGAAGCTTTTAGAAAATATTTATAGAAGTGTAAATATTGGACTTATTAATGAAATGGCACAACTTTGTCACAGAATGAAAATTGATATTTGGGAAGTGATAGATGCCGCTGCAACGAAACCATACGGTTTCATGCCATTTTATCCGGGACCTGGATTAGGAGGACATTGCATCCCCCTTGATCCTTTCTATCTTTCATGGAAGGCAAAATCATATGATTTTAACACGAAATTTATTGAATTGGCAGGGGATGTGAACGGTCAAATGCCTTATTTCGTTGTTGAATTGGCATATGATATTTTAAACAAATATAAAAAATCCATTAATGGTTCAAAAATACTGATCTTAGGTGTAGCTTATAAAAAGGATATTAATGATCTTCGTGAATCACCGGCAATAGATGTTATGCGTATTTTAGAAGAAAAAGGCGCTAAGATAAACTATCATGATCCTTATGTCCCTTCAATGATCTGGGGGGATAAAATCATAAAGGGTAAACCGCTGTCCGCCAAATTATTGCAAGATACGGACATAGCCATTGTCATCACAGATCATTCTAATATAGATTATCAAAAAATCCTTAGCCGTAATATTCCTATTCTGGATACAAGAAATGCATTAAAAGATTATAACAATAAATTAATTTACAAACTATAGGAGTGATTAATGAAAAATTTTTCAGAGATAGAAAGTTTTTTGGTCAAAGAAGAATCTAATAAACTCGTTATAGTTGGTGCTAATGAAGATGATATTTTAAGGGCTGCAAAAAAAGCTTTTAAAAAATCCTTGGTAGAACTGATCTTAATCGGTAAACGGGAATTGATACTAAAATATTTTAATGGCAATGAAGTTGAGATAGTTAATGAAGAGGATATGCAAAAAGCTGCAAAATTAGGATTTAAATTTCTAATAAACGGTAAGGCAAATGCCATTATGAAGGGTTTGATATACTCTGATATATACTTAAAAGAGCTCCTTAGGAATAAAGACCGATTAATGGCAAGCAATCTACTTTCTCATGTTGCAATAACTGAATTCAAAGGGAAATTTTTATTACTATCTGATGCAGG
>CAYVPX010000091.1:5461-7375 GCA_964453935.1 uncultured bacterium
GTAAAATCCTACAATGATGTTCCGGGAAAAGCAGATATTGTAATATTAAATGGATTGACCGATGGGAATGTGGCATATAAATCTCTTGAGGTATTTTACAAATTACCTCGAGCGGCAATTTTAGCAGGTACGACAAATCCAGTCATCTTAACCTCCCGTGGAGATGAAATGGATACGAAATATAACTCAATACTGTTTGCATTGGCAATATCAAAGGGGAATGAGAAGTAAAAAGCTCGGCATCATAGGGTACGGAAATGTTGGAAAAACATTAGAAAATAATTTAAAAGACAATTTTGATATTATAATAAAAACACACAAAGAGAGTTATAATAAGTTAAGTAATTGTAAAATCATTATTATTAGTGTTGAGGATAAAAGCTTAAAAAAAGTTATTGATGATTTAAGAAGAGAAGGTTATTCAACATCAACTATTTTTCATACTTCGGGTAGTGTTGGAATAGAGATATTTGGTAATCATTTTAAAAATTACGGGTGCTTTCATTTTCCAATGTCCATAAGAAAAGAAAATATTGTATCATTAAGAAAAAGATATGTTCTATTTCAAGGAAATAAATATGCAAAGGCGGTATTTAATAAAATTTTCCACGATTTTGAGCTTAGGACCTTTACTATTGACCCTGACGCAATTGAGATATACCATTATGCTTGCTCAATTTTTTCTAATATCCCATTTTATTTTCTTCATTTGGGAATGGAACATTTAAGAGAATTAAATTTACCCCCTGCAATAGGATTACAATTATTTGAAACAGCGTATGACAATTTTACTAAGTTCAATTTGCTCACAGGTCCTATAATCAGGAAAGATGCTGTTACAATAAAAAAACATATCAACAGTATAAAAAATAAGGAAGAACAGGAATTATATGCTAAAATGATGTCTTTTTTTAATAAACTCCTAAATGAAAGAGAAAATTAGATATAGCAATCCTTATACCATTAAAGAAGCCATAGATATTCAAAACGATCTTGCAAAAAAGCTCCTATTGAAACCATTGACAAAAGCTCCTAACAATTTGCTTGCCTTGGATTGTTCCTATGACCTGTACAACGGATTTACCTTTGCCGTTGGGGTTTTATGGGATATCCAAAAAGGAAAGGCGATTGATATTATTAAAGAAAAGGTAAGAACTACATTCAGATATATAACAGGACTTCTATCATTCAGGGAAATCCCGGCTCTAATTGAAGTTTTAAAGCATATAGATAATATTGAACTTTTGCTTGTTGACGGACAAGGGATCTTGCATCCCAGAGGGTTCGGTATTGCTTCACATCTGGGTGTTATTTATAATATTCCGTCTATTGGGATTGCGAAGAGTCGTTTAGTTGGGAAAATAACCTATACGGGAAATAAAAGAAAGGGAATTATTGGAGAAATTTCTTTTCATGGCAATAATAAAGCAGGTATTTTATTTTCCAATGGTTATAAACCTCTATTTATTTCTCCGGGTCACTTAATTGATATTAATTCTATAATAACATTACTTCCCAATCTATTTAAAAATCATAGATTACCTGAGCCATTATTTTTAGCGGATAAATATTCTAAAACCGTGAAAAATGAAATATAAAAAATATTCTCTTCTTATCCTTTTGATCATATTTATTGCTATTTTAATATATACCTTATTTCTTGCGCCATTATTAGTTCAAAAGCAGATTAAAAAAACTCTTGGCATTGCCAAAGCCAAATTAATTGATAGTGATAACACAAAGCAGCTAAACATACAATATGGCATATATATCAATAACAAATTTATTAAAGGCAAATTCTTTTATATTGATAATATTATTAATAATAAAATATTTTACGATAAAAATAAAAAAAGAATGTTAAGTATTGTTTTACGACAAAAAAATTGTATTATTTATATAGGATCTATTTTT
>CAYVPX010000092.1:0-7373 GCA_964453935.1 uncultured bacterium
AAAAATGAGATATTGCTGTCAAAACCCTTTAAAATAAATCATCATATCTTTGCTCAAAGTTATTTTGAATCAAAACGTGTTGGTAAATTAACCTTGACAATAAAAAGAGGGTATATCTATAAAAGCAAAGTAGATTATATTCGAATGTCGCCATCTATTCCTGCAAATCCTGTATTTTTTAAAAAGGTAAAAGATATAATCGGACAAGAAGAAATGAAAAAGATCTATCATGTTTATATTTTTCTTGAAAACACATTAGCGCAGGAAGAAATTATCAATGTCTTGAAATATTTGTTAAAAAATAAATTAAAATATGCCTTTGTCTTTAAAGAAATTACTCCAAATAATGCTATATATTTCCAAATTTTAAATAAAAATCCTCAACTTTTTATCAAAGGTAATTTTGATTTAAATAAAAATAATATAGATATAGATTCGATCAAAGCTGAAAATCAGTTAATTTTAAAGAATTTTGGACCGTTTAAATATAAGAAATGTATTTATACAGGCAGCAGATTTATTGATTTTGATAAAAATACTTTAACAAATTTAAAGGAAGATCTTGAGCTTTTGATGTAATATGATTGCACTTATATGAAAATTTTTATTACAGGTGGCACCGGTTTTATTGGTAGTCATCTCGTAGACGAACTTAATAAAAAGGGAATAATCCCATATTGCATGATACGAAGCAAACTCAAATGGCTTGAAAATAAAAAAATAATACCTGTTTATGGAAAATCCTTTTCCGAAGATAGTATCAAAAATATATTAAAAGAAGCCAATGCTGTTTTTTACCTAGCCGGCGTGACTAAAGCACCTGATTATGAAGCCTTTGTAGATGGTAATTTAAATAGTTTCATGAAGTTTTACAATACCCTCATTGAGGTTAAAAGTAAAGTAAAATGGATTGGGTATCTTAGCACAATGGCGGTCAATCAACCGAAAAACGAACATATATTAGATGAAATATCCCCTATTAACCCGTTGTCTTACTATGGTAAAAGTAAATCCCTTGTAGAATTATTTTTAAAAACACGGGAAGAATTCCCTATTTTTATTGCAAGGCTCCCAGGTGTTTACGGACCAAGAGATATGGACTTTTTAGAATATTTTAAGATGATCAAAAGAGGAATGACTCCACTTCTCGGAGATGGCACAAACGAAGTATCTTTAATTTATGTGCTTGATCTGGTAACCGGATTACTGTCAGCTTTCCAAGAAAAGTTAAAAGGAATTTATTATATCTGTAATAATGAATATTTTACTTATAAAAAAATAGGTGAAATTAGTAGAGATTTATTGAATAAAAAAGCAATTTATGTTAAAATACCTTTATTTATTGCTAAAATGTTTGCTCATTTTAATGAGTTTATAAATAGTAATAATATTATAAACGAGGAAAAGATAGTGGAAATTACCAGCGGCGATTGGATTTGTTCCGGCAAGAAATTTACTTCGGCAACGCATTTTAAGTTTAAATATACCTTAGAACAGGGCTTTAAAGAAACAATAGAGTGGTATAAAGAACATAATTATTTATAATTAGGAGTATATATGAAGGGTGATCTATTTCAAAAATGCTACAATTTCAAAGAAGCGGAAGAGATAAAAAAATTAGGGCTATACCCATATTTTACTGAAATATCATCTGCTCAGGAAACCGAGGTTATCATCGAGGGAAAAAAAGTTATAATGTTCGGCTCAAATTCCTATCTTGGATTAACCTATCACCCAAAGGTAAGACAAGGGGCGATCGATGCCATAGAAAAGTATGGTACCGGGTGTGCCGGATCAAGATTTCTCAATGGAACATTAGATCTGCATAGAAAATTGGAAGAAAAATTGGCTGAATTTTTGGGGAAAGAGGCGGCATTGCTCTTCTCAACCGGCTTTCAAACAAATTTAGGTGTCATTGCGGGAATAACCAATAAAGACGATTTCATTATTGCAGATAAACTTGATCATGCAAGTATTGTTGACGGATGCAAATTATCATATGCTAAAACCATTCGGTTCAATCATAATGATATGGAAGATCTTGAAAAAAAATTGCAGCAAGTACCTGAAGATAGAGGGAAACTGATCGTTGTCGACGGTGTATTTTCCATGGAAGGAGATATTGCGCCATTAGATAAAATACTTCCCTTAAAAAAGAAATATAATGCAAGGATTCTTGTAGATGATGCACATTCTGTCGGGGTATTGGGAAAAAATGGGAAAGGTACTTCTGAATATTTTGGTGTTGAAGACGATGTTGATATGATCATGAATACATTTTCTAAAACATTTGCCTCTATTGGCGGATATGTTGCCAGTTCAAAAGAGGTTATAGAATATTTGAAGCATTTCTCCAGACCTTTGATATTTAGTGCATCCTTACCCCCATCGGTTTTAGGATCCGTATCTGCCGCTTTGGAAATTGTAAAATCCGAACCATGGCGAAGGGAACGATTGTGGGAAATTACAGAATATATGAGGAAAGGATTTAATGAGATGGGATTCCATACCGGTGATAGTGTTACGCCCATTATTCCAATTAGGATAGGGGACATGATGACCACATTCAAAATGAGAAAAATGCTTTTGGATGCCGGTGTTTTTGTAAATCCAGTTGTGCCGCCGGCGGTTTCACCCAATGATTGTCTCATAAGGACCAGTTTTATGGCAACACATACGAATGAAGAATTGGATTATGCTTTGGATAAATTTAATATTATCGGTAAAAAATTAGGTGTTATATGAAATTACAAATTTTAGAAGTTAAGACAAAAAAAGGTCTTAAAAAATTCATTGACTTCCCCTATAAACTATATGTAAATTATCCTAATTGGGTTCCACCCTTAAAATCCGAGGTTTATAATCTCTTTAATGAGAAAAAGAACCCATTTTTTGAACATGCAAAGATGAAGCTATTTCTTGCTGTCGAGGATGGTGTTGTCGTTGGCAGAATCGCCTCTATTATTGATAGGAAATTTATTAAATTTCAAGAAGAGAATACCGGATATTTTGGTTTCTTTGAAGCTATTGATAATCAAAGAGTAACAAACGAACTTTTTGAAAAAGCAGAGGAGTTTTTAAAAGAAAATGGAATAGAAAATGTAATTGGACCAATGAACCCCTCTACCAATGAGGAATGCGGATTTCTTTTAGAGGGCTTTGATTCTACACCGCTTATTATGATGACATACACGCCTGAATACTATATACGTTTAACCCAAGGTGCGGGTTATGAAAAAGCCAAGGATCTATATGCCTTTCATTCCAAGGTACAGGCAGAACTTCCCGAAAAAGTCCGGCGTATTTATGAGAAGGTAATGAAGAGGAATAAAATCACATTGCGTCATATGGACATGAAAAACTTCAAGAATGAAATTAAAACAATAAAACAGGTCTATAATGGTGCATGGGAAAAAAATTGGGGATTTGTGCCAATGACAGAGAAGGAAACAGATAAGATGGCAAAGGACCTTAAAGACCTCATCGTACCTGAGTTCGTCCAATTCGCAGAGGTTGACGGTAAAACAGTTGCATTTATGTGGACAAGCCCTGATTATAACTATATTATGAAAAAGATGAACGGGAAATTAAATATATTTACCTTTTTAAAGGAAAAAAAGAATATTAAATGGGTGCGACTCATTACTTTCGGTATACTTAAAGATTATAGAAAGATGGGTATTGATGCTCTTTTTTTCAAGGACGCACTTGACACTGCAAAAAAAATGGGTTACACAGACGCTGAATTTTCCTGGGTATTGGAAGAAAATGTATTGATACACCGTGCTTCACAGGTCATGGGTGGCAAACTATATAAAAAATACCGTATTGTGGGTAAAAGATTGAGGGTAATATGACTAAAATTTTGGTCGTTGATGACAGTAAATTTGCTCGAGTAACAATTAAAAATGGTTTGGAAAAGGAAGGTTTTGAGGTTGTTGAGGCAGAAAATGGAAAGGAATCTGTTGAAGTTGCCAAGGCTGAAAAGCCGGACCTTATAATTATGGATATTGTAATGCCTGTAATGAACGGTGTTGAAGCCACTAAGATATTGAAAAATCTTGAAATAACAAAAAAAATTCCAATATTGATATTGACAGGTCAAAATTCTAAGGAAGAAATATTAGAAGGATTTAATGCCGGTGCTGATGAATATATATGTAAGCCGTTCAAATTTAATGAATTGATCTCAACATTAAAAACACTCCTCAATCTTTATAAATGAAATTATGGAAAAAGATTACTATAAAATACTAAATATTTCTAAAGATGCTTCAAAAAGTGATATAAAAAAAGCTTACCGTAAATTAGCTTTGAAGTATCATCCCGATAGAAACCCTGATAAAAGCAAGGAGGCAGAGGAACATTTTAAGAAAATAAACGAAGCTTATGCAATTCTGTCAGATGATGAAAAAAGATCCATATATGACCAATACGGTATAGAAGGATTAAAAGGTCAGCCTGGATTTAATTTTGAGGATATTTTTAATTTTTCATTTTTTGAAGATATTTTCTCAGGGTTTGCCGGACAACATAGTCGTAAAGGAGGCGATATAAATGTTAATATCAATTTGACCCTTGATGAGGTTTTTACCGGTACACAAAAGGAAGTTCGGATAAAGAGACAGAGCCCATGTTCCAATTGTAACGGTACCGGTGCTGAAACACCAAATGATATAAAAACATGCCCCACTTGCCATGGAACCGGAAAAATACAAACGAAACAATTCTTTTTTACACTTTCTCAAACCTGTTCCACATGCCATGGAACCGGAAAAGTTATAACAAAGAAATGCCATGTATGTCACGGGAGCGGCTATGAGGTCAAAGAGGAAATATTGAATATTGACATTCCAGCAGGCGTAGAAAATGGAACTGTATTACAAATGAAAAATAAAGGCAATGTTATATCGAATGAATACCTACCGGGTGATCTTTATGTAATCATTAATATTGAAGAAGATCCTATTTTCAAAAGAAACGGTATGAATATTTTTGTTGAGTTCCCAATAAGCGTTATAGATGCTACCGTTGGTGGTGAAGCAGAATTACCGTATTTCGCTAACCAAATAATTAAGATCAAAATACCCAAAAATACACAAAATGAAGATGTCTTGAAATTACGAGGATACGGCTTATTGCGGAACGGTTATCACGGAGACCTTATAATTATTTTTAAAATATTTACACCGCATAAGATTAACAAAACACAAGAGCAATTATTAAAGGAATTTGATAAACTTACCAAAGATAAATATCCTGTGATAAAAAATTTTTTTAATAATCTTAACAAGAGGTTTAAAAAATGATAGATCCTAAGTTATTTATTGATAATATCAATATTGTAAGGGACAATATTAAAAAAAGGCATAAAAATATTGATATTGAAAATATGGCAGTAGTTATAAAACGAACAAATAATTTAAAAAAAGGAATGGATGAATTAAAAGCAAAAAAGAATATTTTAAGCAAACAATTCCCTCAATATCAAAAGGATGGAAAGGATATTTCTCTTCTCAAAGATCAAATCAATAAATTGAATATTAAAATTAAAGAAACAGGAAATAAGTGGGAAAAGTCTGAAAAAAATAAAAGAGAATTATTGTTGAGGATCCCGAATATTCTGCTGGATGAGGTTCCTCCCGGAAAAGATGAAAGTGAAAGTAAATTAATAAAAGAATTTCCTCCTGAGAAAGAATTTGATTTCCCTCCACTTTCTCATTATGATATTGGGATAAAAAAAGATATTTTAGATTTTGACGGTGGCGTTAATTTGTCGGGTTCAAGATTTGTTGTATTGAAAGGAAAGGGTTCGATCCTTCACAGGGCAATATTAAATTTCATGCTCAATGTTCAGAATGAAAATGGATTTCAGGAAATATACCCGCCTTTTTTGGTAAAAAGGGATGTTTTGGTTGGCACAGGGCAAATTCCGGATAAGGAAGAAGACCTTTATAAAATAGAAGGGGAAGATCTCTACCTTATACCAACTGCTGAGGTTCCCCTTGTAAATTGGGTGAAAGAACTGGAACTTAAAGAAGATGATCTCCCTGTACGATTAACAGGTTATTCATCTTGCTTTAGAAAAGAAGCCGGTTCATATGGAAAAGATATTCGCGGATTGATCCGTGTCCATCAATTTGATAAGGTTGAGCTTGTGAGCATTACAACCCCTGAAAAAAGTAAAGAAGAATTTAATTATATTTTGGAAAGTGCGGAAAAAGTGTTGAAATTATTAAAACTTCCATATAGGGTAGTTGAACTATGTGCCGGTGATACAGGATTTACTGCCGCTAAAACATATGATCTTGAGGTATGGTTGCCTTCTCAAAACAGATATAGGGAGGTGTCCTCAATTTCTACTTGTACCGATTTTCAAGCAAGACGGATCAATCTAAAATATAAAACAAATGAAAAAAGTAAAAAACTGGTGCATACCTTAAATGGTTCAGGTTTAGCAGTAGGACGAACCCTTGTTGCTATTTTAGAGAATTATCAAAACAAAGACGGGGATATAGGCATTCCCGAAGTATTACAACCCTTCACGGGGTTTAGAACTATTTAATGCCATATTTTGCGGTATTTTTTTCTTTATTCTTTTACGGATTATCAACAACATTACAAAAAAAGTCATTAAATTTTGTTAGTTTAAAAACACTATTGAAAATCCATGCATATGTTGTAGGTAGTGTTTATATAGGAATTTGGTTCCTTTTTTCAAAAAATTTTTCACCATATGCCTATTTTTATCCATTATTAGCAGCGATCACATCGGCAATAGGTTTCATCTTATATTACGAAGCATTAAAGAAAACCAATGCTTCCGTCGTAAGTATAATATCATCCTTATTTGCTGTTATAACAGTAATTCTATCTATTGCATTCTTAAAAGAGACCTTTTACCCAAAATATGTTTTCGGTTTATTTTTTATTGTTTCGGGTTTAATTTTGTTAAATCTAAAAAAAGGTAAAACTAGATCGAATATTTTAGGTATTATTTTGGCATTTATTGCTATGATAATGTGGGGACTATGGGGATTTTTTTCCAAAGTATCCTATAATTATGTTGGTGAGGTTGAAATTCTTGGCGCTTTCGGTGTTATTGGTCCCATTTTTTTCTTATTGTATGCCAAACGATTGAAAGAGGATAAAAAGGAAATATCTTCAAAAGGAGAAATTATCGCACTGACATCGGTAATTATTACCATTATTGCCTCGATACTCTGTTATTTTTCTTTGGCATTTTTACCGGCTTCATTCGTTATTCCCATAATTTCAGCCTACCCTGTAATTACGGCTATCAGTTCCGTTATTATTTTAAAAGAAAAATTCTCATTTAAAAAGATTATATATTTTGCTCTAATAATTATTGG
>CAYVPX010000093.1:0-7365 GCA_964453935.1 uncultured bacterium
GAATAATCCAGAAAGTTTCTATCTATGGAAGGATCTTTATTTTTATTATTACTTTATTAAAAAAGATAAAGATGAAGCTTTCCATATAGGGTTAAGAGCATTAAAATATGTGAATAAACCTGATGTTGTCGATGAACAGTATTATTTATTTCTTCGTGGTATGATCCAAATGTTCTATGATAGGGGAGAATATCAAAATGCAAACAAATTGATTCAAATATTAGTAAAAACGAATATGTTGAAATCGTTCACAAATAAAATGTCGTTAAAAATACAGGAGGCATATAATGGCAAAGAAAAAAAATAATCTCTTTAGAGATTTAAAGAATTTATGGACTGCTTTCTCTGATCCTGAGATCAAAAAATTGGAAAAATTCTCAAAAGATTATATGAAATTTTTAGATTCATGTAAGACAGAAAGAGAAACACATGATTTCATTTTGGAGCAGGCGAAAAAACAGGGCTTCGTCCCTATTGAAAAGGCAAAATCAGGAGATAAAAAGCTTATAATAAGTAATCGTGGAAAAGCAATTGCTTTGGCTAATATGGGTAAAAGAGATCTTAATAATGGTTTTAGACTCGTTGGTGCTCATATTGATGCTCCGCGGCTTGACCTGAAACAAAAACCATTTATTGAGGATTCAAACATGTCATTATTAAAAACCCATTATTACGGTGGGATTAAAAAATACCAGTGGGTATCACGTCCATTGTCTCTCCATGGTGTTATAGTAAAAGAAAATGGCAAAAAAATCACCTTCAAGATTGGTGAAAAGGAAAATGATCCTGTATTTGTCATACCTGATCTATTACCGCATCTTGCTAGGAAGATACAGTATTCTAAAACTCCGGCAGAGTTAATAACCGGGGAACAATTAAATCTTATTTGTGGTGGTAAAGCAGTTGAAGATAAAGATGAGAAGAAAAAACTTATTGCTTTTATCCTTGAATTATTGAATAAGGAATTTGGTATCAAGGAAGAAGATTTTATATCGGCAGACATAGAGGTGGTACCTGCTGATAAAGTAAGAGAAGTCGGCTTTGATAGAAGTTTTATCGGTGGTTATGGACATGATGACAGGATATGCGGATATACTGCATTCAGAGCCATTAATGATCTAAAAGCACAACCTGAGTTTACAAATATTGCTTTGTTTGTCGATAAAGAAGAAATTGGAAGTGATGGTCCTACCGGCGCTCAATCGAATTGGTTAATGGATGTTGTGTTGAAACTTATGAAACATTCAAAGATAAAGGGAACTATTTCTTCTTTAAATTCAATATTTAACAGTAGTAAAGCCCTATCCGCTGATGTTAGTGCAGCCATTAATCCAATGTTCAAGGAAGTTCATGATATTAACAATGCTGCTGTATCGGGTTTCGGTATTGTAATCTCTAAATTTACAGGTTCGGGCGGTAAATATTCTTCCAATGAAGCGACTGCAGAATTTACAGCGTTCATTAGAAACCTTTTTAATAAAAATGGGGTTCGCTGGCAGTTTGCAGAGTTAGGGAAAATTGATGAAGGCGGCGGTGGAACAATTGCAAAATATATTTCAAAATGGGGTATTGATACAATAGATTGCGGACCTGCATTACTGGGAATGCACTCCCCGTATGAAATTGTTTCAAAGATTGATCTATTCGAATCATATAAAGCGTATTTGGCTTTTTATAAATAACTAATTTGGGGGTGAGTAGATGCGATTAGGTGAAATGCTTATAAAGGCAGGTCTTATTACCGATGAACAATTAAATGAAGCCTTGGAGATCCAGAAGAAGAAAGGGGAAAAATTAGGAACTGTTCTGGTTGATCTCAAATATATAACAGAAGATAAAATACTTGAGGTATTACAGCAGCAATTGGGAGTGGTAGCCATAGACCTTGACAATTTTGAAATTGATGATGAAACGATACGATTAATTCCGCCGGATATTGCAAAAAAGCATTTGGTGGTGCCAATTGAGAAATTAGGGGATACATTAACAGTTGCTATGGCAGATGTTGATAATAAACAACTAATGTCCGATCTTCAATTTATTACTAATTTAAATATTTCACCTGCTGTTGCAACTGAACGAAGTATTAAAGATGCTATTGATAGATATTATAAAAGTGCCATGGAACAAGTTCAGGAAAAAACGAAAAACCTGCAAGATACTGTAATGGATGTTATTTCCAGCACTGATGAAGAGGAGAGAATATCAGAAGAAGTGATTTCAGGTGATGAAAAACCTCTGGTAAAATTGGTCAATCAGATCATTACGAACGGTATTACCAAAGGCGCATCGGATATTCATATTGAACCTTTTGAAAAGTACATAAGATTAAGATACAGGATTGACGGGGTTCTGCACAAGGACGATAATTTACCAAAAGCAGTAGCCGGCGGTATTGCATCAAGAATAAAGATCATGGCACATCTTGATGTTGCTGAGAAGCGTGTACCTCAAGATGGTAAAGCACAGGTAAAATATTCAGGTAGGAAGATCGACCTTAGAGTTGCAACTGTTCCATGTGTCCATGGTGAAAAGATCGTTATCAGAATTTTGGATAAGGGTGGCGGTGAGGTAACACTCGAAATGTTAGGTTTTGAACCGGAACAATTAGAGAGATTTAAAAAAGGTATCAATAGCCCTTGGGGTATGATCCTCATTACGGGACCAACCGGTTCCGGTAAAACGTGGACATTATCAACCAGTTTGAAGCTTTTAAATACGGAAGATGTTAATATTATGACAGCCGAAGATCCTGTTGAATTTGATATTGAAGGTTTAAATCAGGTACAGGCAAAACCGGAGATCGGTTATACCTTTGCCGCGGCTTTGAAGGCGTTCTTACGTGCTGATCCTGATATAGTAATGATAGGTGAAATTAGGGATTTTGAAACAGGTGATATTGCCATCAAAGCAGCGCAAACAGGTCATCTTGTTTTTGCAACACTCCATACAAATTCTGCACCTGATACCATTGCCCGTCTTTCAAATATGGGCATTGAACCATTTAATACTGCGAGTTCGCTGATTATGGTCATTGCTCAGAGATTGGTAAGAAAGGTTTGCCAGCACTGTAAGGTTGAAGAAGATGTTCCGAATGAACTGAAACTGCAGCTTGGTATTCCAAAGGAAAAACTTGATCAAGTAAAATTTTATAAAGGGAAGGGCTGTCCTAAATGTAATGGAACCGGGTACAAGGGTCGAACAGCTATTTATGAGGTGCTTTATATTTCGGAAAAGATCAGAGATCTTATTGTAAAAAAAGCACCCGTTGATGAGATAAGAAGGGTTGGAAGGGAAGAAGGAATGACAACATTGCGTGAATCCGGTGTATTAAAAGCATTGGCTGGGATCACAACCGTGGATGAGATATTCAAAACCACAGCAGCTGATGATAAATAGGAGCATACTATGAGAAAAGTATTTTATGGAATTGCAATTGTAAGTGTTCTGTTTTTATTGGTATCATGTGCTAGAAAAGAAAAAGAAGCCGTAGTAGAGAGAAAATTCAACACTAAAAATGAAAATGTTCAGGCGAATGTTGCTAAGAACACAGCAATAAAGACAGTAAAAACAGCAACCGTGGATACATCTGCTGCTTTAACAAAAGAAGCGGAAGTGGCTAAGCCGGTAACACAACAGGCACCACAGGTAAAAAAAGTATTTAAGACCTATATAAGCAAAATAACAAAGGATAACGGTTCTTATGATATAATATTAGATAATGTGATCTTGGTTAAAAATGTAAATATTACGGATAATAAAATTGTCTTCCCTTTTAGTGAAAGTAATGGAAAAAGATATTATTTTATTTGGTGCAATGAAAAATATCTTTTGGGAAAGATCAAAGATGATATTTTGCATAATAAAATAAAATCTTTAAGTATCAAACCTGCAATAACAAATATTAAGATCAAAAAATTGGATAAGGGTGCTTTGCAAGGATTTGCCGAAGTCGAGTTTGATAATGAATTTTCAATAAAAAGTATACCCATTTTTATTGGTGGTAAATACGGTGATAATATAGGTAATCCTGCTGTAAAGATCGATGGGAAATATGTTCCCATGGTTAAAATATTAGATAAGGAATGGAAAAAGATCATACAAAAGAAAGTTTTAGCAAAATTCTACAAGGATTAATAATATTTCTTTTTTTGTTTCACCTTAATGTTTTTTCAGAAAAATTATTTTGGCAGAATAAAAAGCCTTTAATCGTTGGTTTAAAATCATTTGTTATTCCCGGTTGGGGGCAATTGTGCAATAAAAAATACATTAAATCCGGCATTTTTTTTATTTTAGGTGGAGGTGGAACCTTATTCAGCATATGGGAATATAATAATGTACAGAATGAATTTAATCTTTATTCCAATACTTTTTTGTCAGGTAACACTAAATTAGCCAATGAGCAATACAATAGTTATGTGAGCAAATTTACATTATTTCAATATACATTAACAACACTCATTGTTTTTTGGTTTATAAATGGTATAGATGCTGTTTTTGATGCACATTTTATTAATGTTCAACTTGATAAAAAGGAAAAGTTATTAAAGGTATATATTGAGAAGAAATTTTGAAATTTAATTTTATTCATTTTAGCGATACCCATTTAGGTGATCATTTGCCAAAACTTCAACCTTCAGACCTTGACCAGTATAGAGGGAATGATTTTTTAAAAAATTATTTAAGGGTTATAGATTACATCAACAAGAACATAGATAATATTGATTTTATTTTACATACGGGTGATTTCTTTGATAGTTCTACACCACCTCTATATCTAAGAGAGATAGTAGTGAATTCTTTATCAAAGATCATTGAACACTCCATTCCAATGTATATTTTAGTCGGTAATCATGAAAAGTTTGGATTTCCCAATGAATTAACCAAACTATCACCTAATATACATATTATCGAAAATAGTAAAACAGAAACATTAGTTATTAAAGGAGAGAAAATATCAATTACAGGAATACCTTATATGAAAAAAGCAAAAACTCGGCTTGGGCAAGATTTTATTACAGAGTTAAATAATGCAAATTTTAATAATATCAAGTCAGATTATAAAATATTACTATTTCATCAAATTGTTGAAGGAGCACGTGTTGGTGCCGATAATTGGAGATTTCCTCCAATGAAAAATGTTGTTCCGTTAAAAGTCATACCTAAAAATTTTAACTATGTAGGTGTAGGTCATATCCATAAAGCTCAGGTAATTAAACATGGTAAAAGGAAGGTATTTTTACCCGGTGCAACGGAAAGGATAACTTTTTCTGAGGTTCTTGAACCAAAGGGTTTTTACCGTGTTTTTGTAAAGGATAATATGAAGAGTGATGTAAAATTCATCTCCTTACATTGCAGAAAAATGTTTGAATATGAAATTCATTTTTCGGATGATTCCATGGAAGTTGCCCAGGTAAAAATAAAAAAATTCTTAAATATGATCAAAAAAAACAGCTATGGCAAATTCAGATTCACTGGACAAATATCATATGATATTTTAAATAAATTGGATCTTGAGCAATTAAAAAATAAAACATTTATCTGTCATTTTTTCTTTAAAAAACTGAAAGTTACACATCCGGGTAAACACGTTTTCCTCATTAAAAAAAATGACAAAAAGGGTTGTAATCTTTCAATGATAAAAACGAATATTGAGAATTTTACTATAAAGAATATACCATCTGCTTTGGGATTATATTTATTTTATAAAAAGGATACCCCCATATATATTGGTAAAAGTAAAAGTATTAGAAGAAGGGTCAGAGAAATGATAAGTGAATCGTCAACCTCAAAAAAAATGGAAGAATTGTTTAAAACTTCGGATAGGTTTGAGGTTGAATTATTCGAAAATGAAATTGAATTACTATTGAGGGAAAATTTTCTCATTGAAAAATTTAAACCGCAATACAATATTCAGAAAACATCACCTATTAAAACCCTGAAATATATTAATGTTTCAAACATAAATGGTATCGATTTCTTAACTTTGGATGATAACCAAAGGAATGAAAAGAAATTTTTAGGACCTTTTTTACTTAATAAAAATGAAGAAGAGGATTTCCATTTATTTCTACAATTAATGGAATTTCCAATATGTAATGGGAATATTGCGGATAATCCCAACTTATGTTATCAGTTCTTATTAAATGCCTGCCCGGGTCCATGCAAGGGAAAAAGAGAGAATGAAAAATATAAAGAAAAATTAGCGAACTTTTTTCACTCACCACTAATGTTTTTGAAAAAAAAGAAATTTAACTTTGAAAAAGCAAACCAAATAAAATTATATGATGAATATTATGAAATATTTCAACGTATGGAAACACAAAAAATGACAAATGGAATATTCATATACTCTGAGAAAAATAGTAAAAAAAATTTAATTTTGCTTAAACATGGCATAATAAAAAAGGTCATTTCCTGCAAAACTAATAAACTAAATGAATGTATAAAAAATATTAAAAAGTACTATAAGAGTCTTGATGGGAATTATATTTATAACTATGTTAACATCCAAAATTTCAATATTTTAATAAAGCTATTTGAAAAATCAGGAGAATTTATAGATCTTAGTTGATCCTTTTGAATACGTTAAGCGGTGTTTTTTGAATCAGTAAAAAATTATTATTATTGCGAACATAATTGATATCATTATAAAGGCGTTTTTTCCGCTCAGGTGTTAGAAAACATTCTTTCTCGGTAAAGATAATGAAATCACTTTTGTTCATATTTTTTTTATTATTCCATTTTAGGAGATTTATATATTGCCTTTTACAAAGATGAGATGCAAGGTATGGAGTTGTGGATATTCTTAACTTTGGGTTTTTGAATTTTTTTAACTTTCCTAACACCTTTTTATCAAATTTTGTTATTTTATAAGTTTTAACATTATTAAAAAAGTAATATTCTTTAGGGTGATAGAATCTATAATTAAATGATGTTCCTCCTGTAAAGAAATAAAATACAATGCTGAATAATATGAAAAATTCTAGGGGGCGTTTTAGTTTTATCCAATGAATGCTTTTAATATCTTTAAAAAATAATATTACTGCAGTAAAAAGAAAGGGATAAACCGTAGCGAAATGATGTGTTTTTATATTGGCAACGCCAGCGTATTTTGACAGTAGAATACCTGCAAATATGGGTAGTGTGGGAATTAACCATTTCCATTTTAATAGAGGAATAAAAAGGAACATTGAAAATATGAGGAAAATATTTTCCCATTTATAAAATATAAGTGTATTTTTAATGAGTACTAATAGATTCTTTGAATAATGCATGTGCTCAATAAAGTTTGAATTTCCGGTGAAATGTTTTACAAACCTAATAAATACAAAATAATAAAATAATGATAAGATTAATGTGATT
>CAYVPX010000094.1:0-7258 GCA_964453935.1 uncultured bacterium
CCACTTTTTCAAACTATTTTACCAACTTTTTTGGAGATGAACCACAATTGACAATTTAAAAAAAACAATTTTGGGCTTAAGGTTTGTGGTTTGCGGTTATAAATACAATTGAAAAATATAAATCAATTGTCCTTTACAAAAAAAACATTTTTTGATAAAATAAAATAATAAAGGGATACGATCCCAATGAGGATATTATGAATATATTGGTTACCGGCGGTGCAGGATTTATTGGTTCTAATTTTATAAAAATGATAATAAAAAAGTATTCAAAGTATAACATTATCAATGTTGATAAACTTACCTATGCAGGGAATCTTGAAAACCTTAAAGGTGTAGAGCAATCCAAAAGATATAAATTTTACAAAACGGATATATGTGATATTGACGAACTTGGAAAGATATTCAAAGAGAATAACATTGATAATATAATCAATTTTGCCGCAGAAAGCCATGTGGACAGGTCTATTTTAACGCCGGAAATATTCATTGATACAAATGTCAAAGGAACAATGAATCTTCTGGAACTGGCAAAGAAATATCATATAAAAAAATATTTACAGGTATCAACAGATGAGGTTTACGGCTCTTTGGGAAAGGAAGGGAAATTTAGAGAGGACACACCGCTTGCACCTAATAGTCCATATTCGGCTTCAAAAGCAAGTGCTGATCTATTGTGCAGAGCGTACCATAAGACCTTTGAGCTTCCCGTTATTATCACAAGATGTTCAAATAATTACGGACCCTATCAATTTCCGGAAAAATTAATTCCATTAATGATCTACAATGCAATGAACGATAAAGAGCTTCCCGTTTACGGTGATGGGAAAAATGTCCGTGATTGGATCTATGTAGAGGATCATTGCTTGGGGATCCTCACCGCTTTAGAAAAAGGGGTATCGGGAAGCATCTATAATATTGGTGGCAATAGTGAAAAAGAAAACATTGAGATAGTAAAACTCATTCTTAAAAATTTGGATAAACCAATAAGTTTGATTAAGTACGTAAAGGATCGGCCGGGGCATGACAAACGTTATGCAATTGATACCACAAAGATAAAAAGGGAGCTGGGCTGGCAGCCCATAACAACTTTTGAAAAGGGAATGGAGCAAACAATAAAATGGTACCTTGATAATATGGAATGGACAAAACGCTGTATCAATGGAGAATATTTAAAATACTATGAACAAAATTACGGAAGTAAAAAATAGCCATATACAGTTACAAGTATTCAGTATTCAGTATTTAGTGTAAAATTATTTTCATTTAGCAATGAAAACTTAGTACCTCTTTTGACTTTTGACTGTATTTTAATCAAAGATCATTAAATCTTTAATTCATCCTTGATTTGTTCTATTTCCTTTTTATTTCCAATGGACACGCGAATAAAATCCCTATTTTCAATACAATAATACCTTGTCTTTATTCCTTTCGATAAAAGTTTACGATATAGGTCAATGGGAGCTTCAAAAAAGATAAAATTCCCGTAACTTTTATAGACATGAAATGACCTTTCTTTCAAAAATATGTAAAACTCATTTCTTATTTTTTGTATTTTTTGACCACGGTCCAAACCAAGTGTGAATATTTCAGGAAAATTATCCATTATTGCAAAATGGTAAAGCCCTAAATTATAAGGGCTGAAAAGCACTTTTTCCATTAAAGAAATGATCTTTTCATCCGCTATGACATATCCTGCTCTATACCCGGCAAGTCCACCCTTAGAGAGTGTTCTTATGATAATGAGATTATGATATTGTTTCAAAAGGTTAATATAAGTTTTATTTGAATACTCAAAATATGCTTCGTCCATTACAACCAATTGATTTTGTTTACAGGCATATTCCAACAATGGTTCATCTATGACATTCCCAATAGGGGAGTTCGGCGAAACAAGACAAACGAGTCCTTGATCTTTTCCAATTTTTTCCTTTGATAATCTGAAATCATTTTCATATTCTAATCGTTCGATGGACAATTCTTTCCCGAGAATTTTTGCATCATTCTCATAAATAGGATATGTTGGTTTAAATATGCGAACCTTTTTATTTGCTATCATCATAGTTGCAAGGATACCTTGGTCAGCACCCATAGTGAACATAAGATTTTTTCCCGATATTCCTAAAAATTTACCAATCTTTTTCTTTTTTTTCAAATAATCAATGGGCTGCGGATAACGGTTCTCGTTGTATTTATATTTTAAAGCATGAAAAATTTTATTCCTCAAATTTTTCGGTAATTTCTCAGGGAATTCATTTTGATCAAGCTTAATAATTGCTTTTGTATTTTCTACCTTAAATTCCGGCAGATCCTCTAAATTCTTTCGATAAAAGTCATTCATAAATGATACCTCCAATAATCTTTGTTCCTTGAATATTTATGAATACATTCTGTTCATCACTTATTATAGCATATTGAACATAATTATCAGAAAATCCAAGTGCAAAACCATCTTTTTCCCTTCCTTCAATAAGCACCCTATTGGGAATTCCTAAATTTTGCTTAAGAAATTTTCTTCTGCTTTCAGTATCTATTTCTTTTAATTTATTTTTTCTTCTTATGATCTCATTACCATTGACTTGAGGAAAATTTACTGCATCTGTCCCATCTCTTTTCGAATAGGGAAAGATATGCATATAATCAACTTTTGCTTCTTTTAATGTGTCTATTGTTTCCGAAAAATCCTCATTATTTTCACCCGGAAGTCCGGCAATTATATCAATGCCGATATTTGTCAGCTTATTTTTTGATTTTATTTCATTTGTGATCTTAA
This sequence comes from uncultured bacterium, assembly GCA_964453935.1. GTDB lineage: Bacteria > AUK180 > AUK180 > AUK180 > AUK180 > AUK180. The sequence goes on from CAYVPX010000094.1 coordinate 2,774, forward strand.
TAAATCTTTCTTTTGTATAATATCTTCTATGTAGTTTCAATACCTTATTAGAACCGCTTTGCAAAGAAATATGGATATGCGGCATAATATTATTTTTTCCCGTGATGTAGGAAATAATATTTTCATCAATATTGTTAACATTCAAGGATGATAATCTAAATCTAATATTCTTGTATTGCTGAATTTCACCCAATAAATAGGAGAGGTTTTTATTCCATTCTTTCCCCCATAATGCAATATTTATACCCGTAATTACGATCTCTTTTTTCCCCGCTTGTACCAAATCTTGAATTTCTTTATGAATATGTTCAATGTTTTTAGATTGGCTTTCATGTCTGAGTTTGGTAATAATACAATAAGCACAGTTGAGATCGCAACCGTTCTGTATTGATAGAAATGCCCTTGTCTGGGTATTATAATTATTCACAGAGAGTTTATTTTCACTCAGATAATTTCCTGTCAAGCCGGCAATCCCATAGTTATCCAAAATGAACTTTTCATTATTATCAAGAACAATATTTGCTCCTATGTCAAAATATTTGCTTTTATGATATTCGGCGGAACACCCAATAACGATAACACTTGCCTTTGGGTATTTCTTTTTCATGCGTTTGACCTGATCACGTGATTTATATTCTGCTCTATTGGTAACAGCACAGGTATGAACTATGATATAATCAGGATTTGTCTTTGATTCGAATAAACCTGCTTGTAATAATTTCTCATAAAGAAATGTTGATTCATAATGATTTTGTTTGCAACCCAAGGTATAGATAAAAAATTTCATTTTCCGATACAAAAATTTTTAAATATATAATCCTGAATCGTGTAATTTTGTATTTTTTCGCCGGTAAATTCCTCAAAGCTTTCAAATAACTCATTTATACGATCCGCAGCAAGTTCTGTTTCTTCAATAAAATTCAATTTAACGATATTTCTCAATATTTTCTTTATATTTTTTAAATTATTTTCCTGTCTTTTTGTAAAAATAAGATAATCAATTCCTTCATACTTTTCTTCAAGCTTCATAAAAACAGTTTCCAAAAGTTTTTCCACACCCCGCTTTTTTTTGGCACTTCCTTCAATGATTGAAATATTTTTATTAAAATATTTATTATAATCATATCTTTTTATATCACTTTTATTCAAAAAAACAATAGTATCCATTTTGGTATTTTTTATGAGCTCAAGAAGCTTCTTATCATTTTTATCGAACCTTGAAGAAAGGTCAAAAAGCACAATTATACCATTGATCTTTTTTAAAAGTAATTTTACTTTCTCGATCCCAAGTTTTTCAATGAGGTTGTCTGTTTCGCGTATGCCTGCTGTATCATAGAGGAAAACATCGTAGCCCTTTATATTGATCTCTTCCTTTATAATATCTCTTGTTGTTCCTTCAAAATCAGTTACGATTGCTCTCTCTTCTTTTAATAATGTATTTAATAGAGAGGATTTTCCCGAGTTGGGTTTACCCAATATTGCCAAATGATACCCTGATGTTAAAATTTGTCCAAAGGAAAAAGTTTTGAGCCATTGATTTATCTGCTTATTTATTTTTTTAAAATCAGCTTTTGCTTCATTTGCAAGATCATTTGAAATTTCAAATTCATCGGAAAAATCAATTGATGCCTCTAATTTACCCTTAATGGAGATTATTATCTTTTTTAATTTATTCCACTCTTTGTTAAAGGCACCAAACAAATGTTTATTCAATAACTCAATGGAGCGGGTTGATCGACTTTTTATCAACTCGTTTATTGCTTCCGCTTCAAGCAGACTCATTTTCCCATTCTCGATTGCTTTTAATGTAAATTCTCCCGGCTTAGCGGGAACAATTTTTTCACTTAATAACGTTTCGAGGATCTTTCTCTGAACTGCTATACCACCATGGCAATATATTTCAAGCATATCTTCGCCCGTATAACTTCTGGGAGCTTTGAAAAGAACAAAATTTACCTTGTCTATGATGGTTTCTTGAAAATAAAATTTTCCTGTATAAACATAACGTTCTTTAACCTTTTCTTTTTTTAGATTATTTTTTAATATTTTATTGATATCTTCTCCGCTTAAACGGATTATTGCAATGGCACCGGCACCTGGAGGAGTGGATATAGCAAATATTGTATCATGTGTGGATTTCATTCTTTTTATTAACGAGCAATGTCTGAATGATCGTTAAAATATTATTTGTCAACCAATACAAAACAAGTCCTGAGGGTAAATTCCAGAAGAAGAATAAGAAAAGCAGTGGCATAAATTTCATCCATTTCGCCTGTGAACTTGCGCTTTGCTGTGTTCCTTGAACCTCTTGCTGAATGAACATTGCAACACCCATGAGTATTGGAAGAACATTTATTGGAATGCTAAAAAGAGTAAATATGGTATCCGGAGCGGAAAGATCTTTCATCCACCAGAAAAAAGAGGCACCTCTAAGATCAATTGATACCGAAAATGCAGAATAAATTGCCCAGAAAAACGGTAATTGAATTAGCATGGGAAGGCAACCACTTAGGGGATTTACCTTGAATAACTTATAAAGCTTCATGGTCTCTTCATTTAACTTCTGAGGATTATCTTTAAATTTTGTCTGCAATTTTTTTATTTCTGGCTGAAGTTCCGCCATTTTTTTCATTGATCTGATAGATGAATTGGAAAGTGGTAAAAATGAAAGTTTAATGAGGAGTGTAATTATAATAATAGCAATACCATAATTATGTATGAACCCAAATAAAAAGTTCAATAAGATGATAAAAAACTTTGTTAAGAACCCGAAAAATCCCATATTTATAATTTTTCCAAGATCATGTCCATGTTTTTTTAACACAAAAATAGATTGGGGTCCCAAATAATAAACTGCTTTAAAACTTTTTGTTGCACCCGGCTCAATAGTCGTTTTCCTAAAATGTCCTGAGAACCAGATCTTCATATTAATATCTTTAAATATTTCACCTCTTACAATGTCTTTATTCTTTAAAAGTACAGTGGCAAAATACCTTGAATGATATCCGATCCATTTAAAATCGGTTACATTAAAATCAAGATTTTTCTTCAGTACATTTCTTTTAGGTTTCTTTTCCTCATAGTAAATATCTCCTTCATATCTTCTTTTCATTGTCTTAGACTTAGCGATAGAAGCAATTTGCGGTCCCCATTGGAATTCAAGGTCATTTATTGTTAAAGGTTTTGTTGAATTGTTTACAATAGTAAAAATTATGTCTAAAAAATATTTCCCCTTTTCTAAAACATACTTTTTTTCAATATCATAATTTTTCATTGTAGCGGAAAAGTCAATACCATTATCTATATGTTTTGATGTGTAGGCAACTTTATTAATATCACCGAAAGGAAGCCCTACAATCTCAAGGGGGAAAACATTATAAGTAGGATCAATAATATTATAAGGTTCCCCTGTTTTTGTATCTTTATATTTCTTAAAAAAGAGTGATGTTATTTTTCCGCCCGTATTGCTGAATTTTGACATTATCATATCATTTTCAAATATTATGTTCGGTTTTGTTTCTTCACTGAAAACCGTGATAAATGACAAAAGCAGTATTATTGATAACAATATTTTTTTCATATTAATTCCTATTTTAATGGGTCATACCCGCCTTTTGAAAGGGGGTTACACCTTATTATTCTTTTAGTTGATAAAAAAGATGCTTTTAAAAAATTATATTTCTTAAATGCTTGTCTTGAATATTCCGAGCATGTGGGCATGAATCGGCATGTGGGCGGAGTCAAGGGAGATATAAATTTTTGATATATTCTTATAAAAAAAATAATGATACCTCGTAAAATTTCATCTATTGTTTTACACATTTGTTCCTCTCCAAAATATTAAGAAGGTCATTTTCTAAAAGAGAATATTCCATGGAGTTGATACCATTTTTAACACCTATGATCAATGAAACATTATTAAGGTCATGTTGTTTCAGTCGAAATATTTCCCGTATCTGTCTTCTTAATTTATTCCTTTCAACACCATTACGTTTATTTTTATTTATGATAAATCCTATTTTAGGGTTATGACCATTAAATTGATAATAAAGAAAGAGATACTTACCAAACGCCTTCCTTCTTTCATTGAAAATTGTTTGAAACTCAGATTTTTTTCTGATCTTAAAAGCTTTTTTAAAATGTAAATCAAGCAATTCCTAACCTTTTTCTTCCTCTGGCTCTTCTTCTTTTAATAACATCTCTTCCGCCACGGGTTTTCATCCTTGTTAGGAATCCGTGCTTTTTATGTCTTCGCCTATTATGAGGTTGATACGTTCTTTTCATGCGTTCCTCCGATTAAATATTTTTTATTATAACATAATTTTATATTATTTCAAAATATAAATACGTTCTTATTGTGATTCAGATTTTTTTATTCGTCATTCACTCTTTACTATTCACTGTATTATAACCTTTGAACTTTGAACCTTCTTCAATTGACAATTGAGAATGGATAATTGACAATTAAAGTCAAAAGAAACATAT
>CAYVPX010000095.1:0-7224 GCA_964453935.1 uncultured bacterium
GGATAGGCATACCGGAACGTTCCATCCTCAAAATGATTATGTAACAGAGGGGAGTATTCTTTAAACAGATTCCCAAAATACCCTCGCAATTTATGTGCATCACGGGTTTTCATTGACAGGTCAGGGAAACGGATAATAGACTGTTGCAGTTTCATTTATGTTATAAAATATTGTTTTTGACCCAAAATTCAAAAAGAGGATCTGAAAAATAATAACCAACAGATTCGTTTCGAAACAAGATTCCCTTTCCCTCCAGGTTTTTTGTTGCTCTTGCAATATTGATATTCTTCGACTTTAGTCTTTTGTATATATTTTTGCCGTTTGTGGCGACCCTCCTTAACAGATAGAGGTACTCCCGGTTTTTGGAAACATCTTCCCACACTTTTTCGAGATAATCTTTTTCAATTGCAAGCATTTCATTTGTAAGGGAATTGTAGTCAGGAACTTTGTTTTGAAGTGCATGATAGAGAACTATCATTTGGAAAGCAAGTTGAGAATAATATGGATGGCCGCGTGTAAAAGTGACCACAGACCGTATGAAATCTTCAGAGAGGGAGATATTCAGCCCATTTAATTTTTTTTCGATATATTTTCCGGTAATCTCTTTATCCAGATACCCGAGACGTATTATTCTTGTCATACGGTAAAAAGGAGATTTGCTGCTTACAAACATATTTTGCATGACAGACTCATAGCTTCCGGAAAAAATATAGGTACTGTTCGTTTGTTTTTGAATTTTAGATCTGAATAGCTTAGTCAAATCGTCTTTTACATCAAACTTTTTGATATCACCGAATTCATCAAAAGCACACACCATCTTCTTGTGATGTTTGATGCTGAAATTATCAATAAAATCAATGCTCTCTGAAAGTAGTGCTCTTTCATCCGGATTTTTATCGGTAAAGTCTATAATGAACTTGAAATCATTAATAACAGTATTAAGTTTGGCGTTTCGCAACATTTCGCCGGCACTCTTTTTTGCTTTTATAAATTGCTTATGGAGTTTGTGATTTTTTAAAACTTCCCCCGTAACAGATTCGGCCAATAAATCCGGAGCCGGATTGGCAAACACATCAACAAAGGCAATATAATAACCCAAACTTTTCATGCGACTCAGAACTTCAAGAACCAAAGAGGTTTTACCGAATCTTCTGGGGGCAATTATCACCACACTCTGCCCCATCTTTAAATATTGAACCAAAAGTTTTATTTCCTTTTCTCTTCCTATAAAGTCCTTACCCACAACGGGCTTCCCTACTTATTGCATAGTACATTGTTTTGTATGGTACAAATATATGTATTATTTTTATAGTACTCTCATATATATGTTTTCAAAAACTAATAACTGACCCCGATTTTATATAACCTCTATTTTGTCTAAAATCCGTGTCTGAATAGCAATAATTACGACTGGGGTTTACGAGTGGTGAGAGATAGAAGTTAAATATTTTTTCTCGGTCAAAATCAATTTGTGTTTGTCCAAACGGAACAGGAACATTAATTACATAATCATAAAACTCCGATTTAATTTTTGAAAATGCAGCCCGTTTTTCAAAAAGATTCAATTGTCCGTCAGAATAAATAGAATTATATTTTCCCCAAATTTCTTTTGCTCTTTCAGTTAACTGAATATATACCAGTTCAGTTTTCCTCTCATTTTTAATTAATTCAAACTTATTAACCTCTGCAAAATTCAAACCCAACATATTTTTCAGATGGATTTGTGTTGTTTGGTCTGCCTGTCCCCGCACCTCTTTGAAATATAACTCAATAAGTTTTAAATAATCTTTTTCTTCAATTTCATTTTCAAAATTCTTCAATACATTATTTGTTTTTAAGAGCAGGTCGGCCCCATAAATAAGACTTGATGAACGGGAGAGTTCTTCAATATTAAAGATAAAGATTTCTGAAATGTACTTTTTTTCATTATAACGGTTTGCCCGTCCTGCAGCCTGTATGATCGAATCCAGTGGAGCAAACTGGCGAAAAACAGTATCAACTGAAATATCCACGCCAGCCTCAACCAATTGGGTTGAAACAATAACCTTTTGATGCTCAGACGGTTCTTTGATTCGTTTAATTATTTCTTTTCTTTCATAAGGAGTTATTAATGTAGATAAATAATAAAGCTCAATATTTTCATCCAAAATATCAGACAGATATTCAAAACAAGCACGAGCGGCATCTTTAGTATTGAGAATAATCAGGGTGTCTTTTTCATTATAGTTCAGATATTCAATAACTTTTTTTTTGAAATCATCAAATCCTATAACATCTCGTTTAAGGATTAATTTAGTGCGATTAAATATTCGAAAATAACCTCGGTAGTCTGGTACAATTTCAATAACATCCTCATCAGGAGTAAATATCAAAGGTTGGGTTGCCGATATCAGAACAAAATAAATATTAAACATTTGTCCAAGCATTTTAAAGCTCTCACGAACTGTATCCCATAAATCGTAATTGATGGACTGTATCTCATCCAGTAATATTACGGAGTTAGCCAAATGTGAGAGTTTCATCAATTTTGCTTTATCGGCGGTCAATACTGTTTCAAGTAACTGGACAAAAGTTGTAACAATCGTATCGGATTGCCAGGTTTCAATTAAAAAACTGCTTTTATCGTAATTAAGCACATCTTCGTTTGCCGGTTTATAAACAGGCTCTGAAAGATGATGGTGTTTTAATAAGGTTTCTGAATCTTTACTTTTTAAGATTTCCTTATATACTTCAAAATTCTGATCGATAATGGATGTAAAGGGGATATTGATAATTATTTCCGAATCTTCAAAAGCAATCAATTTTCGTATTTTATCAGCAACAGCATATGCTGTTATGGTTTTTCCGATGCCGGTAGGCAATGTAAGCGAATAGATATGTCTTTCAGATTTAAATACTTTTTCCAGGTTCTGAAGCGAGTCGAAATATGCTTTATTTTTTAGTTTGTCAATCCCGTTTTTTGGTTTATCGAAATGTTTTTCTTTTCTATACTGAGCAATTTCCCTCACTATGTTCTTTTGTAGGGGTTTCTCTATCTTTTTTTGTAAAATCACATCTTGTTTATCGGCATATAAAAGGTTTGAATAAATAAGTTGATGGATATAATACATTTCAAGCCTGATTTTTTTATCCAGTTCCGGTAATTCATCATCAATTAAATCAAAACTATAATCTTCAAATAAATCAGCATACTTTTTATTAATCACAAAGATTGCAAAGTCGTCCCATTTAAAACGGATTTTGATTTTTTCAAGTAATGTATTTAATAATGGTTCAATTTGAGTTTTTTCAATATGATTGATCTGAATTGATAAACTTTCTTCCCATTCACCAAAAAAGAGTTCATCCGATAAATTACCAAGGTTGCCGTGGTGGCGTTTTACTGAAGTAAAAACAAAAACAGAAAAAAGTTTTTTTAAAATGCTATCTAATTCAATTTTTTCTAAATATTTCTTAGCTATGAAATAGGCAAATAAGGATGATAGCAACGCATGGTTTTTAAGTTGGTTATGCGTTTTCTCAGGCATTCTGATATAGTCCTGGAAAAATGAAGTGGCCTTTCCTACATCGTGGGTAACTGCCGCAATATAAATCAAATCCGCTACTAAACGTGTTCCGTCAATATCCTGAGGAAAAATATCAAAACTATATACCTTACGAGTAAAATTGGTGACTGCAATATTGGCAACTTCCCTTAAATGGTCTTCAAGCAGTTTATCGGGGTGAGAAAGTAAAGGCCTCATAAAAAGGTAATTTTACCGTATTTCTCAAGACAATAATACTCTTTTACTTTTGCATTTATCTGTTTCCCTTTTTTTTCAATTAATATCTCGGAATATTCCCGGACTTCCCTGTATCTGTTCATCTCTACCGGAGTATTATTAGCCGAGTAAAAAGCAGAATAATCAAATTTAACAGGTTCATTCTCATAGGTTTCACTTAAATTGACTGCTGTAATAACCTTTATTATCTCTTTTTTGCTATTTTCTATTTTACTCGAACCAACTTTGTCAATAAATTCCACGTTAGCGGTAAATTGACTCAAGCCAAAATATGGTGTAAAATGATGTCGTTTATTTATTATCCTGTCAATAAGTTCTTCAAACTCTTTTCCCTGGGACATATAAAGAAAGATACGGAATTTGGGTTCTTTTAATAATTCAAATTCGATTTGTGTTCTTCCGGCTTTTGTTAAATCATAAAACGATTTTTTTGTATTGATTAAATTAAAACCGACAGTTACTTTTTTTACCGGATTTAGTATCTGTATCCCGATTCCCGAATTTTCTTTTGAGAAGAATTCTTGGACAGGAGTTACACCTTCCGGATAAACACCATCCCTGATTTCGCGTTCCATACCCAATATTGCTCCCAAAATACCGGCAATTGCCGTGCGAGTGGGGATTGAATACGTTAATGGCGATGTGGTGGTATTGTACTTTCGGAAATGCCCATATTCGCTTGATATATCGAAAATGAGTATTTCCTTAAAGTTCATCTTTACCTATTTTTTTGATTGGTTGTCTGTTGTAAACCAATTTCAAACGCGAATCTGCTTTAAATTCAATGTCGTCGATTTTCTCTTTATTTATTTTAAGTTCGTCAAGCAATTCTGTAACATCTAAATTATAATCTTTCACATTTCTGATTTGCGCTTCGTTCATTTCACCAGTGTCAAGTTTTACTCTTTGTCGCAAACTGCCAATATAAAAGGGTTCTTTGTAATCAATTACAAGAAGCATCAAAGGGGTTTGACCAAATTTTGAACGCGAAATAAGATTTTTAGTCCCCCCCCAAATTCCTTCCAGCAACAGATTTTTATCATCATCTGTCATTTTGGAATATTGTGCTGCTTTTTCATTAATAATTCCGTTAAATCCAATGATTGCATAAGGCACTTTATATTCAGTCCTGAAAGTAGCTTGCCCTTTCTTATCTCCCGAAGCAAATGCACCTGTTCCCTGTTCTTCAATTATTTCACATTTGTTAAGTGAACGACCCATTTGAAACTGAACCGGTCCCGTAAAGGTTATAGAATCGTTTGATAATGGAATTACTCCGCCAAACACACGTATATCGATACAGGTATTAAGTATTTGTTCCATTTGTTCATCAAAATCTTTTGCTCGTCTTTTGCCATCCTTAATATATTCTTTTTCTCCATCGGTATATTTAGTTTCCCTGACGAACACATCTTTATTATCATGTCCGTTAAATCCTTTATATTCATACCAGTAATCACGAACAGAACGTTTTAACCTTACATCGCTTACTAAAACAGTACTGTTTTCAACATCAAAACGGGGACGGTTTTCATTCAGCGGATCCCCATTGGGGTTAGCATTTTCAATGTCGTAAAAAAAAAGTATCTCGCATCTTTTATTGATTATCTCACTCATAATATTATGTTTTAATTAGTTATTATCTTCTTTTCCATATTTAAATGTTTTTCCAAGTTCAAGGCCTGCAACAAAATAAAAAGAGAGTTCGCTGTTTGATAATTCATTCAATTTGTTGCTGTTTACCAAAAAATAATTATTAATTATCTGGCGCAATTCCTGATAGGCATAAAAACTTTGATAAGCTTCAATCTTTGACAGGGCATCAGTATAAATATGTTTTAATAAATCAGGATTTAATTTATATCCCCGAAGCTTATTTTCAAAAGGAGTGTTTCCTCCCAGGTTTGCAGCTTGAATATCAAACAGAAATCTTACTAAAACGCCAACAGCAAAAATTCCGATTTTTATATTACTGTCAAGGAACGATTTATTCTCAATGATAAACCGGTTGAATCCTTCCGTATTAAAGGCACTTCCCTTTTTTGCGACATCTTCTGTTTCCATAAAATTATAATTTTTGTTATAAGTGATGATTTCAAGTTCTTGTAAATATAAAATAAGCATAATTGCTTTTTTTACTGTCCAAATGCCCGGTTCAACCCATTTATCAGCAGACTTTGCTTCATTATAATTCTTCCTGTACAGCTTCATAATATACTCAAATACATAATTTATTGATAGCGTATTACCAAGAAATACCTTTTGAACTATCAAAAGAAAATATTTATCAAAAAAAAGGTTGAGAATCCGAAAACTGAATCTTAGATCGTTTGTTTCTTTTTTAATGGTAATGGCATCTTTAAATAAAAGATTCTTATTTATTCTATCCGGTACATCAATAAATAATGTTCTAAAACGGGATGGAAGAATTTCTTCGAGCATCAATAAAATACTTATTGCTTGTGTCTTTTTGTCTTCCTTAAAAAAAAGCAAATCAAGATTAAAATAGTTTTCTTCTTCTGCAATTATTTTTTGTATCCTGTCTTCAGCTCTCCTTTTTTTTTCTTTACTTTCTTGTTTTTCAATATCAAAAGCTGTTTTTAGTCTTTTTATTATCGTTTCGAGCCTATTTATATCAGTCTTAATTATTGGATGTGGAACGATATAATATTCATAACCATAAAAATATCCTGTAAGGTTTTGTTTGATAAATTTACGACCTAATTCCAGTTTTAATGTTTCTTTTGACGAGATGGGGTAATTGCGCCAGTTTTTCTTTTTATCGAAGAAACCACTGATAAATCCGGGTTTATCAGGACTTGAATATTTATATGGAGCTGCAAATCCATAAATATCTTCTTCTTCTTTCCCTGTTACAGAGCATATTTTATTTCTTGTCCTGGATTCTGTACCGGTATGCGTGTACATGGTTTCAGAACCTGATTCCAGAATAATTTCTTTTATTATTTCAAAATCATGTAAATATTTACGCTCTCCATTTTTAAGAAATTTAAAGGAAATACCTGTGGTTACTCGTTGTTTTTTATCAAAATTTTTGAATAAATCTTCCAGTTCTTCTTTAATTATATCAATATTCCTGTTAAAAGAATCTTTAATAAACCTAAAAAACTCAACCTCTACTCCTTCTTTCACCAATACTTTATTGAACTGGGCTATTTGAATGTTATTAATTTTTTTATAAACAGGAAGACTTAATTTTGTAGTAAATGTAACATCTCCCCCTCTTGAAGATCCTTTTCTATAAGCATATTTTCGATAATCCGTATTTTCTTGCCCCACACGTTCTATATCTATCCCTTTATATTCACATTGAAGCACACCGTTATTATCAATAATCTCAAATATCAGCAACAACATCTGCCAGTCTTTCCCCGGAAACATATTCTCGATATACAAATCTACCGGTGCCAGTCCTTGCATA
>CAYVPX010000096.1:0-7172 GCA_964453935.1 uncultured bacterium
TAAAAAAATTTTGCGGATATTTTTCTAAAATTCTTCATAATATGATATAATACAAAATGAAATTTAAATTTGAAATACTAAAAAAAGACAAAGATACTTATGCCAGAACTGGAAAAATGTATACAAATCATGGTATTGTTGAAACACCTATTTTTATGCCTGTTGGTACAAGTGCAACTGTAAAGGCAATGACAACTGAAGAATTAAAGGAAATAGGTTCGCAAATTATTTTAAATAATACATATCATCTTTATATGAGGCCGGGCATGGATGTTATTTCAATATTCGGCGGCACCCATAAATTTATGCATTGGGATAAGCCTATTTTAACTGATTCAGGTGGATTTCAGGTTTTCTCCCTTGCCGCATTAAGAAAGATCAAAGAAGATGGTGTAGAATTCAATTCACATCTTGATGGCAGTAAGCATTTTTTTACACCGGCAAAGGTCATTGGCATACAGGAAACAATAAATTCTGATATAATGATGATGCTCGATATTTGTCCGCCCTACCCTTCCGAAAAAAAATATGTGGAGAAGGTTACGAAATTATCAAACAAATGGGGAAAATTAGCATTGAATGCAAGAAAAAGTGATAATGCTCTTTTCGGTATCGTTCAAGGCGGTTTATATAAGGACCTTAGAAAAATGGCAATTGAAGAACTGTCTGCAATGGATTTTGACGGCATTGCACTTGGCGGATTATCTGTGGGTGAACCCAATGATCTAATGTATGAGATGCTTGAATATACCGCTCCTCTATTACCGAAGGACCGTCCTCATTATTTAATGGGGGTTGGAACACCGGAAGATCTTCTGGTAGGCGTAGAGAACGGTATTGATATGTTCGACTGTGTCATTCCTACAAGAAACGGTAGGAACGGAATGGCATTTACTTCACATGGAACAATTTCAATAAAGAACAAGAAGTATGAAAAGGATACAACACCCATAGATGACGCATGTGATTGTTATACATGTAAAAATTATTCCAAATCGTATATTAGACATCTTTTTAAAGCAAAGGAGATATTATCGGCAAGATTATTGAGTTATCATAACTTATATTTCTTTTTAAAATTAATGAAAGATATTAGAATTGCTATAAATAATGGAACATTTAAAGAATTTAAAGAAAATTTTTTAAAAAAATATAACGGAGGTTAGTATGAGTTTATTCTTACTATTAGTAGAAAAAGCAGGAGCCGTAGCTGCTACACCTGCTGGACAAGCGGTTGCTCAAGGTGCAACCAAAAAAAAGGCGCCGAACCCTATGGGTTCATTGCTTTTATTTGTTATCATTTTTATTGGAATGTACCTTATTTTAATGATTCCTCAACAAAAGAGATCAAAAAAGGAAAAATTAATGCGAGAAAAGATCAAAGAAGGAGATAAGGTATTGACAAACGGAGGTATTATCGGAACAGTTAAAAAAGTTAAAGAAAAAAGTCTAATCATTGAGACCGGGAAAACCGGTAACCAAATGGAGGTTATTAGAACTGCCATTGGACAAAACATTACCGAATTACAAAGGGAGCAACAACTAAAACAAAAATGAGGAGTGATCTTCATTATATTACAAAAAGTGAATTTACCTTAAGAATAGTTATCTATGTATATTATCTGATACTTTTGATTTTTGGTAGACCAACAGTATTATGGTTATATATTCTTACTATTTTTCTTTTACTTTGCGGGAGTTTTATAAGAATATTATCATTTAATAAGAAAGTATTTGTCAATACACCAAAAGCAGAGGGATTTTATAAGGTTTCACGACATCCCATGCTGTTTTCTTATTTATTTTATTCTTTTCCTATCATTATATTTTTAGGTATAAATTTCTTTTCCATATCTCTTTATATTTTGTTTATATTTTTTATTTATATGGCATTTAGTTCAAGTGAACGTTTTTATGAAAAACTTTATTCTCAAAATGTGGTATATAAAAGCAATATCCCCGCATTTTTTCCAAATGTAAAAATTTACATGAAAGATCTTTTTAAAAAGGGGGAAAAATCACTTGTTGATACCTATGAGATAATTCCTGCATTGATCCCGCTTTTGGTTGTTATATTTATTGAACATTTGGGAATTGCTAAGTTTATTAGGATTATTAAGAACTTTTTTATATGAAGAAAAAAATTTTTATTATTACAGGTGAAGAATCAGGAGATATTAGGGCATCTGAACTTGTTAATGAGTTGAATTTAGAAAAATTAGAGATACATGCTACTGGTGGCAAACACCTTATGAAAGCTGGTGTAAAGATCGTTTATCCCATTAAAAAGCTCGGAGGCTTGGGTCTTTTGGAGATTTTAACAAAGTTACCCGCCATACTGCGATTTAAGTCCTTTTTAAAAAAATATATTTTGTCCTTTCAACCCCATATTGTGATCTTAGTTGATTATCCCGGATTTAATATACCATTTCTGAAATGGTTGAAAAAAAGGGGATTTAAAACTGTTTACTATGTCCTACCTAAGGTCTGGGCGCATGGCAGCAATCGAATCAAACCAATTCGAAGATATTCCGATCTTATGCTTTCTATTATTCCTTTTGAAAAAGATCTTTTTGGAGAAAATTGCTATTATATAGGTAATCCTATTTTAAACCGTGTAAAAAATGTGCAGGAGAAAAACTACGATAAAAAATATATAGGCATCTTCCCGGGCAGTAGGCTACAGGAGATAAAATTTATATTACCCGTCATGCTTAAAACGGCAAGATTATTTACCAATGAATTATTTATTCTGAACATTCCTCACAAGGTTGCGAAGGAGACAAAAAGAATTGTTAATAAAAGTGGTTTAGATATATTGATAAAAGAAGATATGTATTATGATTCCCTTTTACAATGCAAATATGCTATTATTACTTCAGGAACTGCAACCTTGGAAGCAGCTTTATTAAAGATACCGTTTATTATTGTGTATAAACTTAATTGGCTGACCTTTCTTATCTTAAAAGCCGTAGCAAAGATCAAATATATCGGGTTGCCCAATATTCTTTTGAATAAGCCGGCATTTAAAGAATTTATTCAGAATAATGCCAAGCCTGAACTTATGAAAACATATATTGAAAAAGAATTAAATGACCCGAAACTCTATGGAAGGATTGAAAAATATTCAAATGAACTTTATAATGTAATAGGAAATATAGATATGAAATTAGGTGCAGAAAAAATACTGCAATTAATGGAGGACAATAATGTTTAAAGGAACAACGATCCTTTCTGTAAGGAAAGGGAAAAAGGTTGTAATTGGAGGAGACGGACAAGTAACCTTGGGAAATACCATTGCCAAGGCTGATGCGAAAAAGATCAGAGTATTTAAAGAATTTAATACATTGGTAGGTTTTGCCGGCGGAACAGCAGATGCTTTTACACTATTTGAAAAATTGGGTGAATTTCTGAAAAAATACCCCGATAATCTTTTAAAGGCAGCAGTAGAATTAGCAAAACTCTGGCGAACTGATAAAATGCTGAGAAGATTGGAAGCAATGCTAATTGCAGTTAATCCTGAAGTATCCTTATTGATATCCGGTACAGGAGATGTTTTAACAAGAGAGGACAATGTTCTGTCCATTGGTTCAGGTGCACCATATGCACAAGCAGCGGCAATTGCACTTTTGGAAAACACAGATCTTGATGCAAAAATAGTTGTCAAAAAAGCATTAGCCATTGCATCGGATATATGCATATATACAAACAATCATTTCACAATAGAAGAGATCAATTATGGGCGAAATAAAAAGAAGTGAACCGGTTATATTTTTCGCCGGTTTAATGCTAAAACAGGGGCATGAACTAAATGAGTATCTTAAATACGTGGAAGAGTTCGGGCATATTGTAGGTATTCACGGACCTGTTAATTTCTCAAAAATTTCCGATTATTATGACGAAGAGATGGGCAAAAATATTCAGAAGTACTATTTTTTTACCAATAAAATATTTGATCCGGAAGAATTAAGGCAATTAAAGATAAGGTCCAATGAAATTGAAGATAAATTGAAAGAGAATGGGAATAGAACCATGAACTTTGATGTGGGATATATTGAATTATCAAAGTTCGTTCTTGCCTCCACAAAGAATTTTTATCACAGAGTTTATCTCGGGAAGGGAATATATGCAGAGATCACTATGTATTTTAAGAATAAAGAATTTCGCTGGTTACCGTGGACATATCAAGATTATAAAGACGGGAAGGTCATGGAATTATTGCAGCATGCAAGAAATTACCTAAAAGACAATCCGGATGAAAAAAGAAGCTAAATTTTATTTACCACTCAAAAATAAAAAGGTTAAATGCACACTATGTCCGCATGAATGTGTGTTATCAGAGGGTCAAAGAGGGTTGTGCAAGGTAAGAAAAAATATTGATGGCAAACTTTATACCCTAAATTACGGTATTATAACCAGCATGGGGATTGATCCCATTGAGAAAAAGCCATTATATCACTTTTACCCTTCAAGCAGTATTCTATCCATTGGCTCGTCAGGTTGTAATCTCCAATGTCCCTTTTGTCAAAATATTGAAATTTCGGACGCAGATAATGTTGTTGATAACAATGAACTTGCACCAGAAGAGATCATCCAACTTGCTAAAAAAAATAATTCCTTTGGTATTGCATATACCTATAATGAACCTACGGTATTTTATGAATTTATCTATGACACCTCTGTTCTTGCAAAAAAGAATGGCATAAAAAATGTGTGGGTAACAAATGGAAATATATCTATGGAAGCATTAAAAGAGATCTCCCCTTATGTGGATGCTGCAAACATTGATTTAAAATCATTTGATCCCGATTTTTATAAGTCATTTGTCCTTGGTGATCTTGAAACAACAAAGAATACGATAAAATATTTATTTGAGAACAATATACATATCGAGGTTACCTTCCTTACGATTACTAATACCAATGATTCTATTGAAGAAATTGAAAATATCTCCCAATGGTTGGCATCAATTTCAGATAATATTCCTCTTCATATATCAAGGTATTTCCCCATGAATAAAATGAAAGAACCACCAACTCCACTGAAAACGCTTGATAGAAATTATAATATTGCAAAAAAATATTTAAAATATGTTTATTTGGGTAATATTGCAAATGATAAACGCTCAAATACATATTGTCCTAATTGTAATACACTCTTAGTGGAAAGAAGAGGTTATTTTGTTGAGAGTAAATTAAACAATAATCATTGTCCAAAATGTAATGAAACAATATATGGTGTGTATGAAAAAATTTAATATTAAAAAAAGCTCTAAAACGTTGGTATTGTGAAAAAGATTACTCTCATACTATTCTTCATAAGTGCTACATTTATTTTTTCCACGAATATTAGAATATTAATAGCCAAAGAACCACTGATAAGGTTAAAATTCTCTAAAATTCAAATAAACTCCAATGGTAAGGTACGAACCTTTTATAAAAGTATGATCATTTCCTCTAATTCAAAAGGTATTACCGTTTTTTATAATGATAAAACAAGCAATTTCCCCGGTATAAAATTTAAAAGCAATCTATTAAGGCTAAATGGTAAGAAATATAGCGGAAATTTTAAGATATTTCGCATTAAAAAGAATATTTTTGTTGTTATGTCTATTGGAATGGAAGATTATGTTCGTGGTGTTTTACCCGGTGAAATGCCTTCCAATTGGCCAATCGAAGCATTAAAAGCCCAAGCAATCCTTGCAAGAACATACGGACATTATCATTTATTGCATCATAAAAAATATTATGATTTGGGAAGTAATATTAATTTCCAAATATTTTCAGGTAATGTGGGCATAGATCAGGAAGTAATTAAAGCGGTAAAAGCAACACGACATTTGGTATTAACATATTCCAATTATCCTATTGTTGTCTTTTACCATTCTACATGCGGCGGCATGACAGAATCAGCAGAAAATGTATGGGGTAAAGGTTATCCTTATTTAGTATCAAAAAAATGTGATTATTGTACAAGCTCTCCTTATTACACCTGGTCATATACATTTACTATGGAAAAATTTGTAAATATTCTAAACAAAAAGAAAGGAAGTAATTTTTCCTATATAACAGATATTCAATCTGAAGGGAAAACAAGTTCTCATCGGGTAAAAAATTTTTTATTTATCAATAATGATACCGGTGAAAAACTAGAGATTGGTGGAAATGATTTCAGGATGATCATGGGACCTAACAAGATCAAATCATTACTAGTTACCGGTATTTCAATAGATGGGTTTAATATTACATTTAATGGAAAAGGTTTCGGTCATGGCGTAGGTATGTGCCAATACGGCGCTAAAACCCTTGCAAAAAACGGTAAAAACTATATTGATATTCTTAACTTCTATTTTCCCGGCACAACATTGAAAAGTATAGAATGAGAAAATTTTCACAAGAACCCTTGAATAAAAGATTCTATAAGAAAACATGTGAAATTAAGAAAAAAAAATTATTAAAAAATCATTTGATTAAAAACAGAAATAACTTATCATTAATGATTTTTATTTAATGGAGTTTATATGAAATTTGCAAGACGTATGTCAAAATTGAAAGGTGTTGCTTCTCTCGATATGCTTGCAAGAGCAACTGAGTTGCAGGAAGAAGGCAGAGATATTATCCATATGGAAGTTGGGGAACCTGATTTCAATACACCTGAGAACATTAAAAGTGCGGGTGTAAGAGCAATAAACAATAATTACACCCATTATAGTCCGGCTGGTGGATTTTCAAAGCTAAAAAAGGTTATTGCACAATACGAGAGTAGTTATAAAGGTGTTGATATAGACCCTTCTGAAATTGTAGTTACATCCGGTGCTAAACCTATAATGTACTATGCAATTACTCTATTTGCACAACTTTATGATGAGGTTATATATCCTGATCCTGGTTATCCTGTTTACAAATCCATAATAAAATTCACCGGAGCAAGACCTATTGCCATGCCTTTGTTAGAAAGAAATAATTTTGGTCTTGATAAAGAATTATTAAAAGCTTCCATAAATCATAATACAAAAATGATAGTGATTAATACACCTGGTAACCCAACAGGAGAGATCTTATCAAAAAAAGATATAGAGTTTATAGCCGAGCTCGCAATCGAAAATGACTTGGTGATTTTATCCGATGAAATATATTCAAGAATTATTTATAAAAATAAATTTTTTTCCATAG
>CAYVPX010000097.1:0-7140 GCA_964453935.1 uncultured bacterium
TATTCCTGTTATATAGGGTGTATAGTAATACTATTTTACCGTATTTTATAACACATTATATTATAGTTTGTGAAATTTTTCATTATTTACTTGACTTTTTAAAACATTTATATTATTATTTAACAAAAGGAGGTTACTATGAGAATAGTAAAGATGATGAAAAAGGACAAAGATGTTCTTTTTAATGTCCTTCAAAATTTTGGGGAAGTTTGGGCACCCGTAAAAAAAGGTGATGCCTATGCTTACCAAAAAATTGATTCATGCGATGATATGTGTGAAAATCCATTAAGAACCATAATTCCTGTTAAAAAACTTTTAATGGAGCCCGAATTTTGCATGTTCAAATTTACAAAACAAAAATATGAGAAAACATCAAAACCCGTAAAACCAAAAGTTATTATGGGTGTTCATCCATGCGATATCAATGCAGTTAATATTCTCGATGAATTTTATTCCACTGACTATGTTGATCCTTTTTATGCTGAAAGGAGAAAGAATCTCATAATCATAGGTAGATCATGCATCCCCGATGAACATTGTTTCTGTAATAAATCGAGAACTGATGTTGTAGAAAAAGGTTATGATCTTTTTCTAACTGATTTAAAAGATTACCTGCTGATCTGGGTGGGCTCAAGTAAGGGTGATGATATTATCAGACAATGCGGAAATGTTGTTTCAGAAAATATCAGCGATGATAATATAAATGATTTCTTAGAATTCAGAGAAAAAAGAAATTCCAGCTTCACAAATGATGTTGACCTTGACGGCATTCCTGATCTAATGGAATTAAGATACAATGCCGAATTCTGGGATGAACTTGGTGAAAAGTGCTTGTCCTGCGGGCAATGCACAATGGTCTGCCCTACCTGTACATGTTTTAACACCATTGATGAATTGGAAATCGGGAAGGAAGAGGGAAAAAGAGAAAGATATTGGGATTCCTGTATGTTCAGAGAATATTCTCTTGTTTCAGGTGGACATAACTTCAGAGAGGCGAGAAGCGATCGACTGAAACTCTGGTATACACATAAGCTAAAGGCATTTATCGGAAAATTTGGCAGTCCCAGTTGTGTAGGATGCGGACGATGTATCGAAACATGTCCTGTAGATATTAATGTGCCTAATGTAGTTGCTCTTATAAGAGAAAAGGAGGTTAATCATGAAGTGTAATTGTGAAAAAGATAAGGATCTATATACGCCCATATCGGCAAAAATAATATCAAAAAGAGACCTTACTCCTGATGTGAGATTATTTCAAATTGTCCCAACAGAAGAGTTTAGCCATGTTGAATTTGACTATCATCCTGGTCAATTTATGATGATATCACTTTTTGGTGTAGGTGAAGCTCCAATCTCAATTTCTTCCAGTCCTACAAGAAAAGGGGTGATGGAATTTGCCATAAGAAAAGTAGGCCGTTTAACTTCAAAACTTTTTGAATTAAAACATGGAGACATTATTGGCTTAAGAGGACCCTATGGAAAGGGATTTAATGTATCACAATTTGTTGGAAAAGATATCATATTGGTAGCTGGCGGTCTTGGAGCAGCTCCTTTGAGATCATTATTGCTTTATATACTGGATCATAGGGAGAAATTTGGGAAATTATACTATTTATATGGAGCTAAAAATGTATCTGAAATGCTTTTTAAACAAGATTTTTTTGAGATGTTTGATTCAGATCAGATTGAACTCTATATGACAGTTGATAAAAAAGACGAAAAGAGTCAAGAATGTGTTAAAAAAAGTATTGCTGCAAATGTATTTAGCTATATTGATGTCATTGAAGAGGGTTTAGTCACACAACTTTTTAGACATTTGAAAAATATTGATGGTAAAAATACCGTTGCAGCGGTTTGCGGACCTCCAATAATGTATAAATTTGTTGTTAAAGAACTCCTAAAATACAATCTTACAAAAGACAATATTCTCTTATCCTTGGAAAGAAGAATGAAATGCGGTGTTGGGAAATGCGGACACTGTGTTATTGATTATATCTATACTTGCGTTGATGGTCCTGTTTTCACTTATTGGGATGTTCTCCATATGAGAGAACTTATTTAAGGAGTGTAAGATGAAAAGAAAACCAACATTAGGTGTTTATGGATTTACAGGTTGTGCCGGTTGCCAACTTGCCATATTGGATTGTGAGGATCAACTGGTTTCCCTCTTTGAAGCAGCTGATATTAAAGTATTCTACGAAGCGATGAGCAATAATGATGATGATGCACATGTGGATGTAGCATTGGTAGAGGGTTCAATAAATACAGATAAGCAATTAAAAGAATTAAAGGAAATTCGTGAAAAGGCAGGTATTTTAATTGCCTTTGGTTCATGTGCACATCATGGTTGTGCTCAGGCAATGGCATTCGGTGACGGTAAATGGGAAGAAAGATTCAAAAAGGTTTACGGTGATACAAAATTTACCGTTGCACAACCCATGGAATCCACCCCCATTGATAAATTTGTTAAGGTTGACGGCTGGATACCCGGATGTCCTCCCAGTACAAATCAGATGTTAAAAGCAATTGCAATGCTTCTCAACGGAATATTACCCACATATAGAAACTCCCCTGTTTGTCTGGAATGCAAATTCAAAGAGAATGAATGCCTGCTGAATAAAGGTGAGATGTGCTTGGGACCTTTGACCATGGGCGGATGCGGCGCGGCTTGCCCCACACATAATACCGGATGTGTCGGCTGCTGGGGAATAATTGAAGAAGCAAATCATAAATCCGAATTACAAAAACTTTTGGATTCGGGATTTACAAAAGAAGAGATCTTAAGACAATTCCAGATATTTGGCGGAAGTGATTATGCCGATAAAGTAAAATCACTTTTGGAGGTATAACAATGAAAAAAATAGAAGTAAAACATCTTGCTCGTGTTGAAGGAGATGGCGGAATATTAGTTGAGATCGAAAATAATAAAGTAACAAATGTTTACCTCAACATCTTTGAAGGTCCGCGGCTCATTGAAGCGTTGGCAGAAGGAAAGACAGGAAAACAGGTTGCATCATTTACGCCGAGAATATGTGCTATTTGTACCGTTTCACATAAGAACTCCTCTATTCGTGGGGTTGAAAGAGCCATTAAATATGACGAAACGAAAAAAACTTATTATGCGCGTGAACTCATGCACTTAGGCGAAATGATAGAGAGCCATTCTCTTCATGTTTTTGCCCTGGCACTGCCTGATTTTCTGGGTTATCCCAATGTTATAGCAATGGTGGATAAGTACGGGGATGTGGTAACCAAAGCATTGGGTTTAAAAAAATTCGGTAATAAAATAATGAAAACATTGAATGGGAAGTTCATACACGGAGAAAATGCAACACCCGGCGGTTTTGGAAAATTCCCAACAAAAGCAGAACTCATGGAGATCAAAAAAGAAGCTCTAAGTTCATTGGAATTTGCAATGGCAGCTACTGATATAGTAGGCGGCCTTGAATTCCCCACACACCTTGAAAGAGAGACCACATTTGTCTGCTGCAACCCTAAAGAATTTGGTAGTGATGAATACAGGTTCGGTTTTTGGGGTGATGAATTGATATTTTCAGATGGAACCATTATTCCTGCAATTGAATACAAAGAGTATTTGAAAGAGAGGGTCGTTCCTCATTCATTTGCTAAAAGATCTTTATATAAGGGTAAACCTTTCAGTGTAGGTGCCTTAGCAAGATTAATCAATATCGGAGACCGATTAAAAGGAAAAGCCGGTGAGTATTACAGAAAATACAGATCAGATAGATGGAACAGAAATTTTATTTTTAATAATCTTGCACAATCAATTGAGATCATTTACGCATTAGAAAGGATTCCGGAGGTTATTACAGAACTTCTAAATATGCCGGAAGATCCAGAAATGGAAAAAGCAAAAGCAAAAGAAGGAAGAGGTGTAGGTGCTGTTGAAGCCCCAAGAGG
Source organism: uncultured bacterium (assembly GCA_964453935.1). Taxonomy (GTDB): domain Bacteria; phylum AUK180; class AUK180; order AUK180; family AUK180; genus AUK180. The sequence goes on from CAYVPX010000097.1 coordinate 3,922, forward strand.
ATTATTGATACATGATTATGTTTTTGAGAACGGACTTGTAAAAACAGCCAATATTATTACACCCACAGCTTTTAATCTTGATGATTGCGAGGCATACATTAGAAAATGTGCTGAAACATTGTTAAATGAAGGAAAGGATGCCGATTTTATGCGCTTTGAATTTGAAAAGATCGCTAGAGCTTATGATCCTTGTATTAGCTGTGCCACACATTTGGTTGAGGTAAAGGTAAAATAAAAACACTAGAGAAAAAGCACTTAGAGATAACGAAGTTTTTTGATACCATACTCAAAGAATACAAATTAGAGAATGTTTATTTTTTCGGATTTGGTAATCCTTATCGTTCCGATGATGGTTTCGGAATAAGGATCATTGAAATATTAAAAGAGCTTGAGCTCAAAAATTGTTTTACAGAATCAGATTATTACGAAGATAAATTGCTTGAACTTTCCTCAAAACATAAGGGTAAGGTCATAATATTCTTTGACATTTCCGAATTTTCAAAAAAAGCCGGAGAAATTTGTATCTTTAGAAATGAAGACCTTGAAGATCCGCCGCGTAATTCTCACAAAATACCTGTTAAATTGTATATGAAATTACTTAAAAAGAACAATAATATGAGTTATTTAATTGGGGTTCAACCTGAGAATGTGGACGATTCTTTGGAAGAACCCAAACTATCAATGCCCATTAAAATTGCCATTGAAAGAATAGTGGGAAATCTGAGAAGAGTTATAATAAAGAACAATCTTTAATGTTTTTTATTACCTGAGTTTAAAAGGCTATTTTAGAACTTCTTTTATATAGGAATGATACATAATTATAGTGTTATAGCATCATAATAATACTGTACGCCATACACCCGAATACACATATACTTATAGCAATTTTTAAGCTATTTTTTTTAAACTCGGTTATTAGGATTGAAGTAAAATAATTGTAACTTACCACTTAGAAGTGTTAAATATGAAAAGTGCACCAGCCAATCTCCTGAATTTCCATATATTATAGCATTTCTTTCATGAATTATGGGAAAATGTGAATGTCCTAATATAACACTATCAACCCCATATTTTTTGGCAATGATATAAGACCTCTTTTCAAGATAGTTAACCTCACATTCTGAATGAGGACGAAAAACATCGGTTCGCGAGATCTTTGGTAAAATAAATTTAAAAAAAGAAGGAGTGAACAGTAAGTTTAAAACATTGATCACAAATTTACTATGGGAGAATGACTGCAATGCAAGATAACCAATATCGAACCGATTAAATCCATCTCCATGATGAAAGAAAAATTTTTTCCCGTTCTGCTTCATAATAAATCCGGCAGGTTTATATATAAAACCATACCTTTTTATTGTTTTTTCACCCCAATAATCATGATTCCCGGGAATAAAAACAATGGGTTTCCCCAATGTATAAAGTTCATTTAGAAATTTACCGTTCTCATTATATCTTTTCTCAACACTATCCCATAAAAAATCGAATACATCGCCATTTAATATCATTATATCATAATCTTGAAATGAATTTAGGAATTCAATGAACATCTTACTGCCTTTGATGTTCTTTTTCCCATAATGAATATCCGAAATTATTAAGACCTTTTTACCTGTCAGATCCATCATATGCTTAAAACAATTAGAAATCCTGCTAAAATAATAAAAAATATACCTGTTGCAATCTTTACGGAAGGTCCCATCTTTTCATAAATACTGTTGAACTTTTCCGAAGAGAACCCGAAATATGCAAGAATAAAAACAATAATAAGGGGAATAATAAAGAAAATATTATAGATGATCAAGAACAAAAGAGCACGAAAACGCATGTCGGGAACTTTCAAAACAAATGTAATGGTGGGAAGATATACCTGACCTGTACAGGCAAATTCGACAATTGAAATTAATATTCCTGTAAAAAATGCATAAAGAGCAACATTTTTTACATTTTTCCCCTTCCTAATAATCTTGTGCGTTATCTTTTTCAGGTAATTTGGAAGCTGCAATTTTGCTTCTTCATATTTTTTTTGTTTGAATTTAAAATAATCATAAAATGACAAAAAGGCAAATACTAATACTAAAGCAGCCATACCAAGATAGATTATCTTTGAAATAATATCAAGGAACATAATATCCTTGATGAGGACTATAAGTCCGAGACCAATGGCAATATATGAGATAAATATTCCAAGTGTAAAACCAATGCCGGTAAACAGTATCTCTTTTTTCTTTCTATGAATAAGCGTTAAAAATGATATAAAAAATAAAATGGTCGTAAAGGCACAGGGATTTATCCCATCTATGAGCCCTGCAATAATAATAGTTCCTAAATGAAACCCCTTAAACCTTCTAAGTATAGATTTACCCTCATTTTTATTTATTTTAATATTTCTCCAATAAGGGGTTGAATTTTTTGTATTTTGTATATATTTTTCTATATTTTTCATTGTAATTTCATTTTTCAGCATAATTTTGTTTCCAATGAATATCTTAGGATAACCCAATTTATATTTCTCAGGTATCTTGAATCTCTTTTCAAGTTCATTGAGCAAAAGTATATTTTTGGGAAGGTCGTAATAATCAATTTCGAGGTTGTATTTTTTCTTGAAAAGGTCAAGCATCTTATCAACCTTTCTACAATGTGAGCATGATGCTGTATAAAAATATGCCATATATTTTACCTGCCCATTGTTCGTGTTATTGATTCTTACTTCGTTCTTAAATTGTGTCCAAACAGGCGTATGATATTCATAAGCGTTCCTCAATATGGTCTTTAGTTTTTGGTTAATATCTTCGTTATTATTGGCAATATATTTAGTAAGTGCTTTGGATTTTATCTCTGCTCCTGCGAACATTCTGTTGCCAATAAAAATCTCAGGAAAATCATCACCTTTCTTGCCGATAGCGGCTTCTAATTTAAAAAGCGTCTTGAGATTTTTATCGTTTGAAACCTCATAATAATGATAATCAATATCGTAATTTTTTAACTCATTTTGCAAACGGCCTTTTAAAAGATATTGACAATGATCACAGTCATAAGAATAAAAAATATAGAGATTCGTTTTCGCAAAGATCAATATGGTAAATAAAAAGAATAGCAAAATATTACTTTTTTTCATTGTATTTATCTTTGATTTTTTTTATTATTTCAATTCGTTTTTTCAACTTGTCCTCAAATCCCCTATCTGTTGGAAAATAAAATTCCTCATTAATAATTTCT
>CAYVPX010000098.1:0-6988 GCA_964453935.1 uncultured bacterium
GGATGCAGTGATAGGTTTCGTAATCTGCCTTGTATATATAACCCTTATCGTAGAGTTTTTGGAGAATTTTTTCAACCCTTTCTTCATGATCTTTGTCTGTAGTTCGAATGAACTTATCGTAATCTATATTCAATTTCTCCCATAATTTAATAAAATAATCAACATTTTGATCCGCCAATTGTTTGGGTGTGATACCCTGTTTTTTTGCTGCCTCAAAGATCTTTTGCCCGTGTTCGTCTGACCCGGTAAGAAAGAACACATCAAATCCCTGTGCTTTTTTGTACCTTGAAATGGTATCACAAAAAACAGTAGTATATGTATGTCCTATATGTAGTTTTGCGTTTACATAATATAAAGGTGTAGTAATATAAAATTTTTTCATACATGCCTCATTTATTTATTTTACCATAAATTAACACTTTTTCAAAATGAACTTGATAATAAATTGTGATTCAGACATAAGAAAAACATTTCCAGTGTCATTCAGAGCCACAAAGTGGCGTAGGAATCCCATGAGATTATTACGACATTGAAATCTCAATGTCTCATAATGACTTTTTCACTTTTGAACCTTGAACCTTTGAACTTGCATTTATTAGATGTTTCGTTTCACTCAACATGACAGAATTGGAATGGAATTATCATATTTACCCTGTATAATAGCATTAGCATTAGAACTATTTACTGTTTTAATTATAGGTATGCTTATGTCTGAATCGCAATCATTTTTTGACAGCACTTGATTTTATTTAAATTTTTTATTATAATAATATTAAAGAGGTAAAACAGATGGGAATTTGGGCGATTGTATTCGTGTTGTTAATCTTATTATTGGTTGTACTTGCATGTATTTATGTTGTTAAGGCATATTATAACAAGGTTTCCACCGGCGAAGAAGGACTTATTGGAAAATATGCCCTTGCTGAAACAACTATTAATAGAGAGAAAGGAAAGGTATTTGTGAACGGTGAATATTGGAATGCCGTAAGCAGTAAAAATATATCCAAAGGAAAAAAAGTGATTATTTTAAAAATTTTAGATAACCTTGTGCTTAAGGTAAAGGAGGCATAAATGGAATGGTTGTGGTGGCTAATTGGTTTTATTGTTGTTTTTTTGTTATTTTCTGTTAAGGTTATTCCCGAATATGAGAGGGCAATTCTTTTCAGACTTGGGAGATTACTACCTGTGCCAAAGGGTCCCGGATTATTTTTGATCTGGCCGATTTTGGATATAATTAGACGTGTACCCCTTAGGACAGTTGTATTGGATGTTCCACCACAGGATATTATCACAAAGGACAATGTTTCTGTGAATGTGAATGCAGTGGTTTATTTCCGTGTTGTAGATCCCAATAGGGCAATTGTTGAGGTTGAAAATTACAGATATGCTACATCTCAGCTTGCTCAAACGACATTAAGAAGTATTTTAGGTCAAGTTGAACTTGATGAACTTTTGTCAAAGAGAGAAAAATTGAATACGAGCTTACAGGAAATATTAGATAAGCAAACGGATCCCTGGGGTATTAAAGTTTCAATGGTAGAGGTCAAACAGGTTGATCTCCCAGAGGAGATGAAAAGGGCAATGGCATATCAGGCTGAAGCGGAAAGAGAAAGAAGAGCAAAGATCATTCATGCAGAAGGTGAATTTCAAGCAAGTGAGAAGCTCTATGAAGCGTCAAATGTTATTTCAAAAAATACGGTGGCATTACAATTACGTTATTTGCAGGCATTGACCGAGATCTCTGCGGAAAAAAATTCCACGATTGTATTTCCATTACCCATCGAAATTTTTAAGCAATTTTTAAATATGGATAAAGGAGGAAATAAATGACAAAGAATGAGATTGTTGAATTAGTTGCAAGAGAACTGCATGTTACTAACACTCAAGGTAAAAGGATTGTTGATATCATTATTAATGAATTAACTAAATCACTGGTGAAAGGGAAGAGAATTCAAATTAGAGGATTAGGAAGTTTCCTTGTGAAGAAAAGAGAAAAAATGAACAGAAGACATCCCGGAACAGGAAAAATTATAACCATTCCGAAACAAAAAGTAGTTAGATTTATCCCAGGGAAGAACCTTAAAAATATTAAATAGATCTGTTGTACTTCTTTTTGTTCTTATATTAGGGCTGGGTTGTAATTCTCGCTCTGCTGAACTAAAATTGAAGAACGTGGAAGGTGATCCAATGAGGAAAAGTATAATGTTATATAACCATAGAGAATATGAAGCTTCAATAAATATATTGAATAGTATTTTATCTTCAAATGAGAGGTATTATACGGCTCAATATTATTTAATGCTGAATTATTACAAATTGAAATGGTGGGAGATGACCTTAAAGCAAGCCAAAATGATATTACCCTATGCAAAAGATTATTCGGAAATGATCACGATAAATTATATAATTAATTACTGCATTGGGATTTTAAAAGGTACCATCTCTAAAAGCGAAAAAAAGGAAATTATAGAATATAAGAAAAAGAATAAAAAGGTATTAAAAAAATATGGAATCAAATAATATTGCTATATTTATTTCAGGACGAGGCAGCAACCTTTTTTCAATCCTTAAAAAGGAAAGAGAAGGTAAGATAAGAGGCAATGTCTCATTTGTTTATTCAAATAAGAAAAATGCTCCCGGCTTAGCAATTGCCCAGCAATTCAATAAGGATTATTACGCATTTCCCTATGATGGTGAAAGCGACAAAATATTATTGGAAAAATTAAAACGAAATCGGGTTAAATTGATCGTTTTGGCTGGGTTCATGAAATTATTGAGTAATGAATTTATAAATGAATTCAATGGACATATAATAAATATACATCCCTCTCTTTTGCCTTCTTTTAAGGGACTTAATTCGCAAAAACAGGCATTTGAATATGGTGTCAAAATAAGTGGTTTGACGATCCATTTTGTAGATTCTTCTTTAGACGGAGGTGCTATCATATTTCAAAAATCAGTTTATATTGGTGATCTCGATAATGTTGACGATATCGAAAAAAGAATTTTAGTTTATGAACACAGATATTATTATCAAATCATTGACAGATTATTAAATGAAAAATGGGAATTAAAAAATAGAAAATTTTATTGGAATGAGTAGAATTTCCGATTCAAAGGATTTTATTACAACTTTTTTTAACAGATCATTTTTTAGGGGTAAGGACATTTTTGTCAGAGAAAATGGCTTAATTGGTTTCCCCAATGTTGATAAATCTCATTTTAAGAAGGAGATGATGATATACTCATTAAAAAAGGTAAGGTTAAAGAAATTATTGAATATTTTCTTTCATGTTCACAATAGAAGTGATTTCATTTTTTTTAAAGGTTATGATATTGAAAAATATTATCCTAAGGAAGTTTTTCGGGTTTATACGGACATTGATCTATTGTGTAAAAAGGATATTTTTGACTCATTGAACCTACCTGAGGACGATTTCAGCAAATTGTTCGTTGATAAAGATATCAATATAGAAATAAAATATAATTTTTTTGATCCCTACTATTTTTATTATTTAAGGAAGAAGCAAAAAGTACTCTTAAAAGAAATTTATAAGGATATAGATAAGGAAATTTCCAATGAATATAATATTATTTTATTGTCCATCCACAATTTCCAACATCAATTTTCAAGACTAGATCGTTTTTTTGATATTTATTATATATTACTCCGTGGTTTGGATCTAAAAAAGGTAATGGACATTGCAAATAAATACAAAGTAGATTTTTTCCTTAGGTATAATCTAATTTTAATGGAGACATTGGGCTTCCCAATAAATTTAAAAAAGGAATATTTGTCATTAACAGAACTGGAAAAAAGGTTGTTAATTGGTCTATTTAATAACAATAAAAGCAGATACAAGTTATTTCTTTTAATGTTGAAATTAGATCCTATAAAAAGTGTACTTCTTTTTTTTGAAAAAGTTTTGTTTCTGGACAGTTATTATATTAAACATATTAGGAAAAGGAGGATATTATGAAAGGAAAGATCAAGAACATTAGGAGTCATTTGAATGAAGCTACAACAAAGTTTCTCAATGAAAAATTTGAGGAAAACACGGTTTGTAAAAAATGTCATATCATTTATTTAGGGGGAAAATGGATATACAATGAGGATATGTATAAAAAATTGAAAGAAAATAATGATATTAAAAATGAGATCATTTGCCCTGTTTGCGAGCAGGTAGCGAGAAAAGAGGCATTGGGTTATTTGTATATAAAAAAAGAACTTATTGAAAATAAATTGGATGATATTAAGAATATGATAAAAAATCTGGAAAAAAATGAAATGAAAAAGAACAATTTTAATAAAAGATTTATGGGATTGAAATTTGAGGATGATTATTATATAATGACTACTACAAATAGTAAGTTTGCTCAAAAAATTGCTAGTAATATTGAAAAACTTCTTCATACTAAAGGTGATTATCATTGGGATGATAATGATAATTTTGTTAGGATATATATTAATTAAGTAGAGATGAAAAAAGCAGTTAATATAATTATTTCCGGTCGAGTTCAGGGTGTTGCATTCAGATATTATACGGTGCAAGAGGCAAATTCATTGGGGGTTACCGGTTGGATTAGAAATTTGCCTTCAGGGGATGAGGTAGAGATCTGGGCAGAAGGTGATCTACCTGCGTTGAATGATTTTGTTGACTGGTGTTATAAGGGACCTTCTCATGCCATGATAATAGATGTTAATTGTACATGGTACGAAAATATTAGGAAATATTCGGATTTTATTATAAAATACTAATTATGAATGTAAAACAGCATATTAAGGAATTAGTAAGTCTTTTAAACAAATATTCATATCATTATTATGTTTTGGATAAACCTCTGGTTAATGATAGTGAATATGATGCACTTTTCGATGAACTTCTATCACTTGAGAAGAAGTATCCTCAATATATTCTTGAAGATTCACCAACCCAACGGGTTGGTGCTGAAGTTTTAAAGTCCTTCTTGCCTTTTCCTCATGACCCTCCAATGCTTAGTATGCAGAAAGCATATAAATTAGAGGAATTAAAGGAATTCGAAAAAAGGATAAATCGTTTTCTTAAGCGTGATGAGAATGAGAAATTTGAATATTATATTGAGCCGAAATATGACGGATTATCTTGTGAGATTATATATGAAGATGGAATATTTATAAAAGCAGGTACAAGGGGAAATGGTATAATAGGAGAAGATATTACCGAGAACGTGAGAACGATAAAAAGTGTCCCATTAAAATTACCCGTATCTATTTCCATTTCTGTTCGTGGTGAGATACTAATGAAAAAAAAGGATTTTCTGATACTCAATGAGGAAAAGTTGAAATTAGGTGAGGAGACATTTGCAAATCCAAGAAATGCTGCTGCGGGTTCGGTGAGACAGCTTGATCCGAAAATTGCTGCATCAAGAAAGCTTTATTTCCTTGCATACGAAGTAGAAAATAAAGACTTAAAATTCCAAGTAGAGGTAATTAAATTGTTAAAAGAACTTGGTTTCAGGGTGTCAAATGAATATTACATTGAAAGAGAAACCTCCGAGATTTTTAATAGATTTGAAGGTTATAACAAGAAAAGGGATAATTACGAATTTGAAATTGACGGTGTTGTGGTTAAGGTTAATGATAAAGATATACAAAAACAATTGGGATCTGTTTCACATAATCCTCGTTGGTCCATTGCATTGAAGTTCAAATCAAGGGAAAAAGAAACTATAGTTAAAAATATTGAATTTTCTGTGGGTCGAACGGGTGCTGTTACACCGGTTGCAGTTCTTGAACCTGTAGAAATAAGCGGTGCCGTTATAACGCATGCTTCATTACATAATTACGATATTTTTAAAATATTAAACATTGGTATAGGAGATAAGGTCCTAATAGAACGTGCCGGAGACGTTATACCGCATATTGTTAAAGTTATTGCTCATAGAGGAAATAATCCTATAAAGTTCCCCAACTATTGTCCTGCCTGTGGGAGTGAACTGATAAAGGACCCTGATAAACCAATTGTAAGATGTATAAATATAGAATGTCCTGCACAGGTGATGGAATCTATTATTCATTTTGTCGGAAAGGAAGGGCTTGATATTGACGGCTTTGGTGAAAAACAAGTTAAAAAATTTTTGGAAAGGTCAATTATTGAAGAAATTCCTGATATTTTTTATATAAAGGATCATCCGGAAATAATAAAATGGGAAGGTTTTGGTGCAAGATCTTTTAATAATTTAGTAAATTCCATTGAAAAGTCGAAAAGGATCCCATATCATAAATTCTTATCTGCATTGGGTATTAGAGAAGTGGGAAATGTAACCGCAAAATTACTAACGAAGCATTTCGATACATTTGAGAAATTGTTAAATGCAAAAAAAGAGGAATTAGAAGCAATTGATGGAATTGGACCCATTGCAAGCCAGTATATTTACAGCTATTTTCACAATGAAAAGAATTTTCAAACAATAAAGGTTCTCTTTCAAAGCGGTATAAAAATTATGTACAACAAAAATGAAAAAGCTCTAAAATTTTACAATAAGGTCTTTGTTTTTACAGGGTCACTTGAACATTACAGTAGATCACAGGCAAAAAAACTTGTTGAAGATCTTGGTGGAGTAGTCGCATCAGCCATTTCAAAGAAAGTTGATTATGTTGTTGTGGGAGAAAGCCCCGGTTCAAAATTGAAAAAAGCAAATATGTTGAATCTAAAAATTTTAAATGAAACAGAATTTCATGAAATGGTGAATTTGTAAGGTGTCAGGTTGAGACTTTGTGACTTTTCAACTTTTTAACTAAGAATTTAATTACCACAGAGGGCACCTGTCTGCGTGCGGACACGCACAGGCAGGCAGAGTACACTGAGGCAAAAAAAAATAGAGCCAAAAGAAAAAGTCATTGCGAGGGAATGAAATAACCGTCGCAATCTCATTATTAAATATAGATTATCGCGATTTTGTCTTGGGACACACCTGAACATCCGAGGTATGTCCCGCTTCTCATAAT
>CAYVPX010000099.1:0-2759 GCA_964453935.1 uncultured bacterium
CAATTGACAATTGAAAATTGAGAATTGACAATTAAAAAGCAATTTGGAGTTTAAGGTTTGAGGTTTATGGTTTTTTCACTATTCGCCATTCACTTTTTACTATTCACTGTATTATAACCTTTTAACTTTTCAACCTTTTAACTTTTTAACCTTATTTAAGTGACAATGCAACTTTTTTTGCTTCATTATCCGAAAGCCAAGCAATGAAATCAACAAGGTTTTGATCAAATGAGAATTTATCCAGATAATTTTTGTAAATCTTACGAAATTTGTCTTTATGGGTTTGAAAATATTGCCAGATAATATAAACCATTTGTTTTGCTTTTTCCGCTTTCCCCCTAATTCTCTTATGAGGGTAAACCTCGCCGTATAGAAAATCTTTCAAAATATTCATACCTTCAAGAACATCAAGAGGTATTAATATTTTCCCTTTTTCAAAACTTTTTCTAACAATACCCTCAACCATACTGTCAATTCTTTCCGAATATCGTTTGCCTAATATTTTTGAGGCTGCTTTTGGAATATCTCTGGGTCTAATTATTCCTGCGACAATTGCATCATCAATATCGTGATTTATATAAGCAATACTATCAGAAATTCTCACCACAACACCTTCTAATGTAATAGGGGGATTAATACTTCCCATATCCTCAATAAGATCATTTGAACCCTTGGAATGTTTTACTATCCCGTCCTTTACCTCAACGGTAAGATTGAGTCCATGTCCATTTTTCTCTAAATACTCTACTACACGCAAAGAGTGAATATAATGTTTAAATGTTCCATTGGTCAATTCATTCAATGCCTTTTCACCGGTATGCCCGAAAGGTGTATGTCCGAGATCATGTCCCAATGCACTTGCTTCAACAAGGTCTTCATTGAGCATTAATGCACGTGCAATAGTCCTCGCGATCTGTGAAACAGTTATGGTATGTGTCAATCGTGTCCTGAAAAAATCCTTCTCAGGGGATATAAAAACCTGGGTCTTATGCTTCAATTTTCGAAATGATTCGGAGTGTATGATCCTATCACGATCCCGCTGAAACTCTGTTCTAACAGGTGAAGGCTCCTCATATCTTTTTCTTCCCTTTGTTTCGGAACTTTTCTTTGCAAATTTACTTAATATTTTTTCCTCATTTTTTTCTATATTTTTCCTAAAGCAAAATTTATTCAATGTTTACCTCTACAATTTTATTGCGTGATCTTTCGCCTGAAACGATATTAATTCTGCTCTTTGATACCTTGAAATGTTTTGATAATAATTTTATAAGCATAGCATTTGCTCTACCGTCCAACGGCGGAGAGGTTAAGTGAACCTTATATGAACCATTTTCCAAAATTTCAATCTTGTTTATTTTCGCTTTGGGGATTACTTTTATTTTTATTCTCATTTTTTATTGACTCTGCTATTTTTTGCAATTCAAGGGCTTTTTTTTGAAAAAACCTTTTTAACTCTCCGAACAATTCCTCTCTATAATTTTTTAACGTTTTTATATCATTTAAATATCTTTGTTTAAGATCGTTAAGCTCGTCAAGTGTCTTGTTCTTCTTTTCCTCAGCTGCTTTAATAATATTATCCGCTTTCTCTTTGGACTCATTGAGCAGTGTATCTGCATTGGATGACGCATTTTTTAAAAGTTCCTCTCCTTCTTTTGTTGATTTGGTCTTTAATTTCTCTGCCATATCCTGGGCACTGAGAATTGCACTATTCATTTGATTTTCCTTATCTTTGAACTTTTTTAATTCAGCATCAAAGAAATTTAACCTTTCTTTTAAGAGAGTGTTTTCTTCAAATAAATATCTATAACTTTCATAAACCTCCAATAAATAATCGTTCACCTCATGAATATCATAACCTTTTAACTTTTTGCTGAATTCTTTGTTCTTTATTTCTATTGGCGTAAGTTTATTTGTTTCATCTTGTCGCCCTTTCATCCAATTTAAAAGATTGTCATTTTCCATTAATGCTCCCCCTATTTTATTAAAGCAAATTTTCCTCTCAATGATTTATTTTGTAAGGTTATAACGAAATAATACACACCACTCGCTACAGTTCTTTCTTCAAATTTACCATCCCAATAAAAGTCAAGTTGTTCACCAATATTCCCTGCCTTTGTGTCATTATAGACCATATTACCATCAACAGTATAAACACTAAAATTCACCTCATCTGTAAGTGCAGGAACAAATTCAACCTTTACAAAACTATCGCTTTTAGGATGATACGGATTTGGATATACCTTTTTTACATAGCTTTTAGGAACAAGATGAACATTATTTGAAATATCACTTCTATTCCCCTCATCATCAATGGCGCGAATGGCAAAGTAAACATCTTTATTGATCAATACTTTTCTCTTTTCCAAATATCCCGACTGCACCGGAACCCAATTTTGTTTATACACTGCGGCATTATTAAAATCAGTTTCCGTTAATATCGGTTTATCGGAGTATTTTAGAATATATGATGTTGCACTACCAATAATTCCGTCATCACCTGTTGCTAACCATGATAAATCATAATTTCCCTTGTAATCGGTAGAAAGAATACGTAATGAATCTATTCGTGATGGAGGCACATCCTTAACTGCCGAACTTATTGTAATCATGTACCGATTATCGGGCAAAGATCCTGTTCCCACCTTCACAACTTGTAATATTGCATTCCCGTATTTATCCATTGTATAGATAACATAATGATTGAATGCACCATAATTAGGAGGACTGTATGGGTCCTTTCCGGCTTCTTGGTATAATGG
>CAYVPX010000099.1:2859-6961 GCA_964453935.1 uncultured bacterium
CCATACGTAAAACTAAAATATTTATCGCCAAAATATTTTTGATAATTTGCCGGACCGTCATCAGCATAAAGTTCATGATTCCCCCTTACACTAAAAATGGGAAACGCCGCCTTATCTATCATGGACATATAATTTTGATATTGGAAATCAAAACCGGATAGAACAAGATCTCCATTAGATATACCAAATGTACAGGGGATTTGTCCCGTTCCAATATCATTAAGCAATTGTGTAAAAATTATATCACCATCCGTACACGTTGCACAACTATCTCTATTATCACCAAAAGCAAATAACCTAATTGGATAAGTTGGTGAATTTGAAGAAAGTTCACTTAAAACCAGCGAATTCGGATGATTCACACCAAATATTGTTAAAATATTGGCAGTAAAAAGTAAAAGCATTAATAATTTAATTTTCATTTTTTATCCTTTTCTCCAAAACCCCCAAGAATTTTTCAAAACTCATCTTACCAAGTTCGCCCTCTTTTCTTCCATTCGGTTTAATAACGTTTTCTTCCTTCTCATTTTCTCCTATAACCACAAAATACGGTATCTTTTTTAATTTTGCCTCCCTTATTTTATAACCTAATCTCTCATTTCTTGTGTCCACATAGGATCGTATACCGGCATTTTTAAGATCAGCATTTACTTTATTTGCATAATCGGCAACTTTTTCATTAATGGGCAATATTACCACCTGCTTATATACAAGCCAAAGAGGGAAATCTCCTTTATAATGTTCAATTAAAACACCGAAGAATCTTTCCAATGAACCGAGCAAAGCTCTGTGTATCATTATAACATGCTCCTTCTCGCCTTTATCATTAATAAAATTAATATCAAAGCGTTCGGGTAGGTTAAAATCAAATTGAATGGTTGTGGTCTGCCATTCCCTCCCAAGTGCATCTTTTATTTTCATATCGATCTTGGGACCATAAAAAGCGCCGCCGCCGGCATCTATCTCATAATCAATTCCATAATCTTTCACTGCGTTTTCCAATGCCTTCTCCGCTTGATCCCATGTTGCGGGATCACCTACAAATTTTTCAGGGCGTGTCGCAAGATATACCTTGAAATCCCTGAACCCAAATTTTTTAATAAAGAATATTGAGAAATCTAATAATTTTTTTACCTCTTCATCCAAATCTTTTCTTTGACAGAAAATATGCGCATCATCCTGCGTAAATCCCCTAACCCTCATTAAGCCGTGGAGTACACCGGATTTTTCATATCTGTAAACTGTGCCGAGTTCTGCATAACGAATGGGTAATTCCTTATAACTTCTTAATTTTTCTTTAAACACCAATATATGAAATGGACAATTCATAGGTTTGATTAGATAATGCTCGCCTTCCGGAAATTCCATATCGGGAAATAAATTTTCTTTATAAAATTCATAATGACCTGATGTTTCCCATAAATGCCTCTTTGCAACATGCGGTGTATACAAAAGCTCATAACCATTTTCCAAATGTTCTTTTTTCCAAAGGTCTTCAATCTTATTCCGCATGAAAGCCCCTGCCGGTTTCCAAAATATAAGCCCGGGACCGGCTTCAGGAAATATTGAAAAAAGATCGAGTTCCCTACCAATTTTTCTATGATCCCTTTCCTTGGCTTCCTTTATCATTGCAAGGTATTCATCAACCTCTTCTTTTGTTTTAAAACTTATGGCATAAATACGCTGGAGCATCTTATTCTTCTCATCACCATGCCAATAAGCGCCGGCAACAGAGAGAATTTTAAAATGCTTTACATAGGAAGTATTGGGCAAGTGCGGACCACGGCAAAGATCAAAAAAATCCCCTTGTCTATATAATGATACCATGTCATCCTTTATATTTGAGAGTATTTCCACTTTATACGGGTTATTTTCCTTTTTGTATATTTCCAGTAATTTCAAACGTGAAATATCCTCTCTTTCAATTCTTATTCGTTCCTTTACTATTTTCTTAAATTCCTTTTCGATCTTTGGGAAATCCTCTTCCTTTATTGTTTCATCAATATCAATATCATAATAAAACCCATGTTCTATTGAAGGTCCTATTGCTAATTTTACATTTTTGTACAAGCGTTTTATTGCCTGAGCCATTATATGTGCGGAAGAATGCCAAAATATTTCCAAACCTGCTTTTGTATCATAATAAATGGGCTTTATATCGTCACCTTCATTAATTTGAGAATAAAGGTCTTTTTTTTCACCATTGATCTCTAATGCCAGAACATTTTTAAAATCTTTGATTTTCTCATAAATCTCTTCTTTATTGGAAATATTTACCTCATTTCCATTTAATTTTATCTTCATTTCTTACTCCTAACTGCTTAAAAAACTCTTGAAAATTGGAAAGAATACAATGGATGTCTTAACAAGCTTTGCACTGTTTCCTCCAATCTTCAGCATAAAATAAAGTACAACCATTATAATAACAGTGGCAAGAATGATACCAAAGATCACACCTAAAATTGAATCAATAACCTTTAATATGGTCATCCTAACAAAACTTTTAATTATATAAACTATGATCGTTAGCAATATCGCATAAATTATAAAACTAACAATATAAGAAATAATCGGGGTTTTAATTGCCGTTTCTTTAAATCTTTCACCCAACACACCATTTATCAATCCATTGAAATTAAGGGCAAGCCATAGGGATATCACAATTGCAATAACAGGCAGGGCAAAACTTAATAATCCCTTTTTCCAAAATACTATCATTGAAATTATTACAAAAATAATGCCTATAATATCAATTACGTTCATTAAAAACCTCTATGAATTTTTCTTTGAATTCATCAAGCTGATCTGCATTAAATAAACAACCTGCTGCACGGGGATGGCCACCAACAGATTGATATTCAAAATCTTTTTCATTTTTTAAGGCAAATAATAATTCTACCAAATTATAATCAACATTTTCTCCCTGTCTTATTTCGCCTGAGATCTCATCTTTGAATTTATTAAGGATAATAACGACTTTATCAGTATATTCCTTAATAAGCATGCTTGCAATCACACCAAGAATATAATGCGGCGTATCAATATAATAGATTATAAGTGGTAAATTATTAAAAAATTCAGCTTTAGAAGCGGATTCTTTAAAGATCATATCAATAGACATCTCCAGCTCCTGACGTTTTTTGTAAAGCTCTTCAGCCTCCTCTTTTGCAGAATATATAAATGAGTAATCATTCCTTTCTACAGCTTTCAGCAATACACGAAATGAGGTTTCTTCGTGAAGATCAGGACTATAAAAGAAGCCTGCGTTAACAAAATATACCGCCTTTTCCAAAAGATTTTTATAATCCTTTCCCTCTATTGGCTCTAAAAGTTCAGGGTATCTTTCACTTAATATTTCCAGAAGCTCATCATATTCATCGAGAGCATGATCACCTCGTAAGCCAATAGCGGCAAGCCAGGGATATTTGTCCTCATCAAAAAACCTCTTATAAAGAGAATAACCGAAAAATGCAGCAGGATGCCAAATATTCTTGTCCCCAAGCATTCTTGCATTTAAATATTCAATGGAACGTGGTATGCTTTCTTTATATTCCGGTCTTATATAATGATGATCATACATAAACACCCTTTCATATTTATCCGCCCAATCTCTCAAAAGTTTATCCTCCTTGGCAATATCCAGATCTGTTGTAATTAGAACGTCAGGGTTTATACTATCTATTATTTGTCGCTCTTCTCTTAACTTATATGATTTCGTTGAGACCCAAATTCTGTGCTCGGGTATATGCCCTGTGAGCTTTTTTAAAACCAATGAAATAAAAAGTGCAGATGTAACACCGTCTGCATCCCCATGATAAACAAGTATTATTTTATCTTCTGATTTTATCTTTCTAAAAAAAGCCTCCGCTCTATCAATAATTTCTTCCCAGTCAGCTACATTCCAATGAACCATATTTACCTCATCTAATTAATTTATATATTTTAATGTAATTTCCTTTTTTTTTCAAGTAAAATCACTGTTTTTATTTGTAATTCAGACATAAGAATACCTATTATTTAAAATAGTAAATACTTTTAATACTATTATACCGGCTAAATATGAAAATTCAATTCCACTTCTGTCATGTTGAGTGAAACGAAA
>CAYVPX010000100.1:0-6655 GCA_964453935.1 uncultured bacterium
CCAAGTCCCTTTAATTTTAGTTTGCTGCCATTATTTGTTCCAACAGGTATTTTCACCGTGATCTTTTTTCCAAAATGTTCTATTTCTTTTTCACCACCGAGCAATGTGTTCCCTATGTTAATTTCTAATGTTCTTATAAGATCATTTCCATCTCTTTGATAAACAGTTGATGGCATTACAGATATATATAAGATCAAAGGGCCTATTATCTTTCCGTTTGAATTACCGTAATTAGCCAAGGTCATCTTATCTCCATCCCTTGCCCCTGAGGGTATACGAATAGTTTTAATTTCTTCCTTCATAATTTTGCCTGTCCCATTGCAATAGCTACATTTTTCTCTAATAATATAACCGGTTCCCTTACAAGTGGGGCAAACTTGATTAATAGCAAAAAATCCGCTCCCTCGACTAATATGACCACTACCGTGACATGTGGGACAAGTTTCTTTCTTACTTGCACCTGTTCCACCGCATATTGGGCAAGTAGTATATCTTTTATATTTTATTTTTTTCTCTACACCTTTTATGGATTCTTCAAAGGTTAAATTTATTTGTAAATGTATGGCTAAATTTTCATAGGAATCTCTTCTTTTATTCTTCGTTGAAAAGAAACTTGAAAATATATCCGTAAGATCATCAACGCCACCTGATTGAAAACCACCGCCAAAAACATCGGAAAAGTTAAATTCTGCACCATTGGCATTCCCTTGCCCAAATCCTGCACTTCCGCCATATTTTTTATAGTTGTCATATTTTTTTCTTTTTTCAGGATTAGACAGCACCTGATATGCTTCATTTATTTCTTTGAATTTATCTGCCGCGCCGGGATTTTTATTTATATCAGGATGATATTTTTTTGCTAATTTCCTAAATGCTCTCTTTACATCATCTGTTGATGCATTTTCAGGAACTCCTAATATTTTATAGTAATCTTTTATTTCCACAATAAACCACCTTTAATTAAATAAAATGGGGGAGGATATTTCCCTCCCCCAAAAAAATATATATAAATTATTTCTCGTCAAAATCTGCATCAATTACATCATCATTACCAGAATTATCTTTTCCCTTCTTGCCTTTATCTTTCGTTTGCTGCCCGGCTTGAGCATTAGCCCCTGCATTAGGGTCTGTTTGTCCTTGTTGGGATCCATATTTTTGATAAATATCAGAGAAAAATTTAGAGAGTTCATCAATTGCATTTTCAATATCTTCTTTGTTTTCTTTTTTAGAAACCTCTTTTAATTTTTCAATTTTTTCTTTTAATTCTTTTTCTTCATCTTCCGACAATTTTTTATTATCTTTCATTTCTTTCATGATCTTTTCAGTTTGGAATATTAGGGTTTCAGCTTTATTTCTTGTTTCTATGATCTCTTTTCTTTTTTTGTCTTCTGATTCATGTTCTTTGGCTTCTTTTACCATTTTTTCAATTTCTTCGTCGGTCAATCCGCTAGAAACTTGTATCTTTATTGTTTGTTCTTTACCTGTTGCTTTATCCTTTGCTGTAACATGCAAAATTCCATTAGCATCAATATCAAATGTAACCTCGATCTGCGGAACTCCTCGTGGCGCAGGTGGAATACCCATTAATTGGAACCTTCCAATACTTTTATTGTCTTGTGCCATGGGTCTTTCCCCTTGTAATACATGAATATCCACTGCCGGCTGATTATTCTCTGCCGTTGTGAATATCTCGGATTTTTTTACAGGAATAGGTGTATTTCTATCTATAAGCTTTGTAAAAACAGCGCCCATGGTCTCAATACCAAGTGATAATGGTGTAACATCAACTAATAAAATATCGCCAACATTTGAATCTCCTGATAAAATTCCACCTTGTATGGCAGCACCGATTGCCACTGCTTCATCCGGGTTAATTCCCTTATTGGGTTTTTTGTCGAAAAATTCTTCAACCTTTTTTTGTACTAACGGCATTCTGGTCATTCCACCCACAAGCAATACTTCATTAATATCACTTGGAGAGAATTTAGAATCTTCCAATGCCTTTTTACATGGGACAATAGATTCTTCAACAAGTTCACCTATTAAATTTTCAAGGGTTGCTCTTGTGAGATTCATTTGTAAATGTTTTGGTCCATTTGCGTCAGCAGTAATAAACGGAAGATTGATCTCCGTCTCAAGTTTAGATGAAAGTTCTATCTTCGCCTTTTCTGCTGCATCCTTTAATCTCTGCAATGCAATGGCATCATCCCGAAGATCAATGCCGTTCTGTTTCTTAAATTCATCTGCAATGTGATTAATAATTCTTTGATCAAAGTTATCACCACCCAAATGAGTATTACCGTTTGTTGATTTTACTTCAAAAACACCGTCACTTATTTCAAGTATTGATATATCAAAAGTACCACCACCTAAATCATAAACTGCAAGTTTTTCCTCTTGCCCTTTCTTATCAAGTCCGTAAGCCAATGCTGCAGCAGTGGGTTCATTTATTATTCTCAAAACATTTAATCCTGCAATTTTACCGGCATCTTTTGTTGCCTGCCTTTGTGAATCGTTAAAATAAGCTGGTACTGTAATAACAGCATCTTCAACCTTTTCACCAAGATAATCCTCGGCGGTCTTTTTCATCTCCTTTAAGATCATAGCAGAAATTTCTTGTGTAGTATATTTTTTATCATCGATTTTAATAACAACACCTTCAGATTTTCCCTTCAAAACCTTATAGGGTAGAATCTTTTTTTCTTCAGTAATCTCACTATAATTTCTTCCAATCAAACGTTTTACAGAATAAACTGTTCTTTCAGGATTTGTTATGGACTGTCTTTTTGCAGATTCTCCGACAATAATTTCACCGTTATCTTTGAAAGCAACAACTGAAGGGGTTGTTCTTCCCCCTTCTGCATTGTGCAATACCTTGGGTTGTCCGTTTTCCATAATTGCAACACATGAATTGGTAGTTCCCAAATCAATTCCTATAACTTTTTTAGCCATATTAGCCTCCTAATCTTATTTCAATATTGGGGGGCAACTGCCCCCCAAAGTTTTTTACTCGCCCTGAATCTCAATCTTTTTACCTTTTGTTCCTTTCTTCTTTGGAATTTCAAGCTTCAAAAGCCCATTCTTAAAGGACGCTTTTACTTTATCAGTTTCAATGAATTCAGGGAATCTGAAAGACCTGTAAAAAGAACCATAGCTTCTTTCAATGTGCAGGTTATTTTCTTCCTTTTTCTTCTCCTCACCTTTTTTCTCACCTTTAATAGTTAAGAGATTGTCCTCTAATGATATTTCAATATCATCTTTGGTTAAGCCAGGGAATTCCGCTACTACACTGTAATGTGTCTTTGTTTCCTTAATGTCAACATGCGGAGCCCAATTACTTTGAATTGCGGGTGAGACAGGGAAAGGATTCTCTTCACCGAAAAAATCATCAAAGATCTTCTCTAACCTTGAAAGTCTTCCAAAAAGATTTTCATCATCATTCCATTTTTTAATTGCCATAAGTCACCTCCTATAAAAGCTCTACCATTACTTTTTTCCTTTTGCAAAAGGTATATTTATAAAGAGCCTGCCGATTATAATTTTATCTCGGCACTTGTTATTAAGCAATACCCGTGCCAAATTATAAATACTATTATATTGGGAATAATTATATAATGAATAAAAAGTGGTGTCAAATATTTTTACAGTACTGCCGATAAGTGTTCAATTGTTAAATAATTTTACATTTCAATATAGATGTTGCGGAAAATTCTTAAGGCAGATCCATTTTAACTCGACCTATTATTATCTGCCTTTGTTTAAACTTTTTTTAACAAGATATGCGGAAAGGCCGCCCGTAAATACTGAAGTACCAAAATATACATAAGGATCCGCAGTTTCATTTTTATCCGGAACATATACGAAACCGGCACCAATTAATGACCCAATACCTTCTGAAAGCATTATAAGAAAACCAGGAGATCTTCCGGTAGGTATCCGCAAAAATAGAACTTACAATAACAAGCAATATTAGAACGAATAATTTCCTCATATTTTCTCCTTTTTATTATTAAAGATATCCATTACCCTTTTGTTTCTAAAAATCAAACCAGCTATATTTTCTGAAAATCTGTTTTTTATCTCGTTGTAAAGCTCTGGTATCTCAGCAGGAGAGGTAATGTAGCCATCATCCATACCGTCAAGATCGCTGCCAAGCGCTAATAAGTTATCATAACCCTTCTTTAAGGCATATTCAATATGCTTGAAAAGGGAATCCTTGGATTTTCCAAGAAACTTATTATACATGTTCAACCCGAAAACGCTATCCCTTTTTTTTAACTCATCTAATTGCCAATCCCGCAAATTCCTAGGATGTGGTTCTACGGAAAAAATATTGGAATGTGTCGCAATAACTGTTTCAGCAATATCAAAAATATTTTTGCTTGTATTTTCACTTGCATGTGAAATGTCAATGATTATTTTCCTTTCATTTAGAATCTTAAGCAAGTTCTTTCCTAAATCAGTTACACCATGATCTTCCTTAATGGCTCCACATCCCCATTTATTAAATTCAAACCACGCAAGAGAAACGATCCTTACATTATAATGTTCAATAAAATAAACCACTTCATCAATAGTATTAAATTCCCGTAATCCTTCCAATGAAAGAACATATTTTAAATTTTTATTTTTTAATAAAGAGCTTGATAAAAAATTGTCAAAATATTTCTTTTTATCCTCAAATGTTTCATTATGTAAAAAACAAAAAGCGAAATTAATATTTGCACTAAGCCCCCTTAATTGTTCGTTATTTACAATAGGATTTTTCCTTAAAGGGGTATCGCAATGAAGGTCACAATATTCCACGAAAGCTTCCCCCGAATAATCGAATAAATTCTACAAGAATAAGTTCAATATTTACATAGCTATTAATTGCCTTAACAGAGGAATCAATTACAGCTTTTGCTTTCCCAACTATTAAAATTCGAGTATTAATATTATTTTTAATATCTTCGCTTTTAGATAATGCAAAAACAGTATGATAAAAATTTTTAAAACAATCATAAAGTTTACCCTGTATCAGGATCAAGTTCAGCACATTAGAAACAAATATAAAAAATTCCTTTAATTCAAGGTAATTTTCTCTTCCGTTTCCTGAAAGCTGTTTGGAAATGGTTTCTGCAGCATTAAGAATGGTTGACATATCTCTTGCATTTAAAATAGTATCCATAATGATATCAAGTATTTTCAAAAATTTTTTAAAATGTTGGTCTTTCAAGTATAGATATTCACCAATAGACCCGTTTGAAAGAGAAAGTATGATCTCATCAATGTCAATTTGCATGTTCTTTAAAATTATACTCATTTCATTTTCTTTTAACGAGTTGAATTTTAATAATTGCGATCTTGACTGAATAGTTGGTAGAATTTTTTCTATATTCTGAGTGATCAAAATTATATGCATATACTCCGGAGGTTCCTCAACAATTTTTAGTAAATTATTCATTGCCGCAACAGATAAAAATGAAGCATCATCTATAATAACGATTTTTTTCTTACCAATAGAAGGTTTATAAACAGAATCCTCTATTATTTTATCAATAACTTCTCTAAATTTTATTGTTTTTCCGCCTTTTTTCAGGTTGGCTTGTGGATCAATTGTAATAACATCAGGATGTTCGTTTGTATCGATTGCCTTACAATTGAAACATTTATTGCAGGGTTTATTCTCGTTTTCACAATTGAGTATTTTTGCAACTTCTAAAGCCATAGTGTGTTTACCTATACCCTTGACCCCGTGAAAGATCATGCTATTAGGGATACGATTTTCCACTATTTCCTTTCTCATGAATGATTTAGCAATTTCATGTCCTACAATCCGATTAAAGTTTATCATAATTCTCTTCGAATATTTTTATTATATCTTTAGAAACAGCAGCCGGTTTTTTTTCACCATCAATATAATATATATTGTTTCTATATTGGATCAATTTTTTGAAACCAGCGTAAATCCTCTTATGAAAATCAAATTTCTCATTTTCTAATCGGTCCCCATCTTTGAACCCACTTTTTATACTCTCCTTTTTTGCCCGTTTTAACCCGATCTCGGGTTTAACTAATATTACAAAGGTAATGTCAGGATAAAAACCTCCTGTTGCAAATTCATTCAATGCTTTCACCGTTTCAATTGATAGATTTCTTCCAATACCCTGATAAATGAGCGAGGAATCCACATAACGGTCCGTAATAACAATATTATTCTTGTTTAGATTCGGGCGGATTATCTCTCTTACTAATTGTGCTCGAGATGATGCATATAAATATGCTTCTGTTTCCGGAAACATTTCAGTATTTTTTGGATTGAGCAAAATTTTTCTTATAGCTTCACCTATTTTTGTTCCACCGGGTTCCCTGGTTAACATATATTGTATATTTCTATTATCAAGGTATCTTGTAAAAAAATTTAGTTGCGTGGTTTTACCACATCCCTCCGTACCCTCAAATGAAATAAATAAACCTTTGCTATTTTTTCCCATAATCTCTTTTATCGTTATTATAATATGATTCAGTAAAAAGAAGGAATATTTCCCATATATTCATACTATTTAAAGGTTAACTTTTTGCTGAGAGTAAGTGTTTGTCCGGACTTGATGGTAATGGTCTCTACAAGTGTTCTCATCTTAGGATTTTTTAAACGAAGTTTATGCTTACCCGT